>CAUTXU010000010.1:0-22190 GCA_963542415.1 uncultured Streptococcus sp. | reverse complement strand
AACCCGAAGGAGCGGATTTACAGTCCGCCGCGTTTAGCCTCTTCGCTATCTCTCCTACAATCAACATGGACTATTATATCATGAAAATTTCAAAAAAACAAGACTTATTTTGCTAAATTATAATTTTCAATCAAAATTTCCACAGCTTTTTCCAATTTTTTATAAAAACTATCGACATTCCCATTCTTTATGATGGCAAATTGTCCATCTAATTCGGCAATTTCTCCGATAACTTTTTTACCAATGGTCAAGGTATAACCTTCAAAACTGTCTTTTCCTACATTAACTTTGGCATCTGCTACTTGAATTTCGATTTTTTTATCTTTCTTACTCATTTCATACCTCTCTTCACTTTTTCTATTTTACAAGAAAATCCTAAAACTAGCAAGAAAAAACTCCATATCATTCCAAGACTGATATAGAGTTTTCTGCTTTATTTAATGTGTTTTTCTAGTTCTTTTTGGTACTTACCGTTTGATTCCAATTTTTCTTTTTGCCATTTTTTCAGTGCTTCTTCATATTCTTTTGTTGTAACAATATCTTTTTGCAATTTCATTCCTTTAAAGATATATGGGTCACCCTTAATACCAACTTGTGAGTATGGTTTTGAGAATGGCACGACATTACTTACAACTGGAGAACCACCAGATGAGGCTGTCGGCATCAATAATGAACTATCTGTCAACCAAGCTTGAGCCTTGGCATATTTTTCATAGCGCTCTTCAAGATTCGTAGTTTCTGAATCGGCATCATCCAATAATTTCTTATACTGGTCCAAACCAACCTTAGCTACGACATCCTTGTCTTTTCCTTTAGTGATACCAAGGTGTTTCATAGCAGAACCTGATTTAGGATCCATGATAGTTAAATAAGATGCTGGGTCTTGATAGCTTGGAGCCCATCCTGTACTGTTCAAATCATAGTCTTTTTGAGAAGGAACACGCGCTTGAGAAGTGATTGTTTCCTTTTCATTATCTGTCATTTGAAGAACATCGATGACAACATTTTCAGCACCAAGAGTTGATTCGATAGACTGTTTGAAAGAGTTACTTTGTTGAACGGCGATGGTATCTGTTTGTTCAACTGGGACATCCAAGTGAATTGGGAAGGTTACCCCTTTAGATTCCAAGTCTTTCTTAGCTTTTTCGAACGCAGCTTTAGCCTTGTCAGGGTTGTAGATAGAATCCTTACCGTCAACTAGCTCAACACCTTTCCATTGGTCACCATAGTTCACCAACTCTGCTTGAGCGATTTGACCAAAGTTTTTACCACCTGCTTGTACAAAGTTGTCTGGAACGAGGCTGTTACGAATAATCTTGTCCGCACCGTCTTCACCATTTAGCTGGGCAGCATAAGAATGGCGGTTGAAGGCAAAGTTGATAGCCTGACGGAAGTCCTTATTAAGCATAGCTTCTTTAGTAGAAGTCTTTTGCTCTTCACTTGTTTTCGCAGTTTTATTGTATGACTGACGATTTACGTTAAAGGTGAAGTAATAGCTACTTGAGTCCTGTGGACTATAAGTGATTTTATCTCCGTATTGTTCCAAAGTTGAAGCAAAGTTTGAACTACTTGGGAAGAGACGAGCTGTCGTATAGGCACCAGAAGAGAAACTACGGATCAAGGATTCCTGATCTGAACCATCGTAGTAAGTCAATTTGATCTTCTCGATTTTTACCTTTTCTTTATCCCAGTAGTTTGGATTTTTCTCATATTCGATTAACGATTTAGAAGTCAAGGTCTTCAAGAAATAAGGACCATTATAGAGAATTCCCGCTGGAGTAACTGCTCCATAATCTTTACCTGATGCCTTCAGAAATTCTTCATTTACAGGTAACATCGTTGCTGTTGTAACTTTAGAATTCCAAAAACTTTCTGGTTTGTTTAGGGTATATTCAACTGTATAATCGTCCAAGGCCTTGACACCAACTGTAGAGAAATCATTGGTTTCACCAGTCATGTAGGCATCCAAGCCCTTGATTGAATTTTGGATGAGAGAGACACCGTCTGACTTGCCGTCAGCTACGTGTTTCAATCCTGTTACAAAGTCATGGGCTGTTACTTCTGCGTATTCTTCACCTTCAGAAGTGTACCATTTAACTCCTTTACGAAGTTTATAGGTATAAGTCAAACCATCTTTTGACACAGACCAATCTTCAGCCAAGGAAGGAATAACATTTCCGTATTGGTCGTTTTCCATCAAGCCATCAACCACGTTCCCGATGACATCTGTTGTAGATGTACGAGTCGCTATACTATAGTCCAAAGATGCTGGATCTACTGCATAGACATATGAAAATGTTGTCGGTGCATCTGCTTCTTTATCAGCTTTTCCACAAGCCACTAAAAAAGCTGTTGTGCTCAGGACCACTCCTGCTGTTAAGAGCCACTTTTTCGATTTCATAAAAAATCTCCTTTAGTTTATTTTAATCTACTTTTACAATCCAACCTTCTGGCGCTTCAATATCACCAAACTGAATACCTGTCAATTCATCATAGAGTTTACGAGTCACAGGACCAACTTCTGTTTCACTATAGAATACATGGAAATCATCACCGTGCTGAATTCCACCAATTGGCGAAATAACTGCTGCTGTACCACAGGCACCTGCCTCTACAAAACGGTCAAGGTTATCAATTGGGACATCCCCCTCAATAGGAGTCAAGCCCAAGCGGTGTTCTGCCAAATAAAGCAAAGAATACTTAGTAATAGATGGCAAGATAGATGGACTCAATGGTGTTACAAATTCATTATCAGCTGTAATTCCAAAGAAGTTAGCTGAACCGACTTCTTCAATCTTTGTATGAGTTGATGGGTCTAGATAGATAACATCTGAGAAATGACGTGACTTGGCCAATTTCCCTGGCAAGAGACTGGCAGCATAGTTCCCACCAACCTTAGCAGCACCTGTACCATTTGGAGCGGCACGGTCGTATTCATCCTGAATCAAGAAGTTAGTTGGAACCAAACCACCCTTAAAGTAATTACCAACTGGCATAGCAAAGATGGTAAAAATGTATTCCTCCGCTGGTTTTACCCCGATGATATCTCCAACACCAATCAAAAGTGGACGAAGATAAAGGGTTCCACCTGTTCCATATGGTGGTACGTATTCTTCATTGGCGCGGACAACTGCCTTACAAGCTTCTACAAACATGTCTGTCGGAACTTGTGGCATCAAGAGACGATCACAAGTACGTTGCAGACGTTTGGCATTTTCATCAGGACGGAAAAGTTGAATACTGCCATCCTTAGTACGATAAGCTTTCAAACCTTCAAATGCTTGTTGTCCATAGTGAAGACTTGGAGAAGACTCTGAAATATGCAAAGTTGCATCCTCTGTAAGCTCTCCTTGATTCCATTGTCCATTTTTAAAATGAGCAATATAGCGATAAGGTAATTTCATATAGGAAAAACCGAGATTTTCCCAATCAATCGTTACTGTCATATTCCACTCCTTATTCTAAAAACCTATTTCTTATATTCTACACTTTTTTTCTAAAATAGCAAGTATATTTTGTAATTTTCAGAAAATTTCTTCAATAAAAAGAACCAGCTCTTAGAACTGATTCCTTTTACAAGTTAAAAATTAGTTATTTTCAACTTTTTCATCGTATTTTGGTCTGATTGTTGTACCTGAGTTAACAATGGTACGTTTTTGAACAAGAGGAAGGTCTGTGCGATTATAAACTGTACGCCATGGTTCCCAAACAAGACCTGTTTTTTCTTGAATCTTCACACGTATATTGCGCACATTTCCTCTAAATTGAATTTCAGTTTGGAAACCAGCTGTTCTACTTTTACCATTATCTTCCCATTGACGTGAGCGGATGCTTTCGATGCCATCCTTGTCATAAGTTACTTCATCCCAGTAAACATAGTAACGAGCGATATAGGCTCCCTTATGATGTAAATTGAGGAAACCATTTTTGTATGAAGTGACTTTCGTTTCAATGTAGTCTGTATTGCTTTGAATTGTGGCCACTTGATTATCTTTCAAGAATGCAGTCTTATAAGAAATTGGAACAGCAGGGTTTTGTGTACTGAAAGTAGCTCCTTCTTGAATCAAACTCTTCAAATCTTCTACTGTACCTGTCACAACACGTCCAGCTCTATCAGCATTTCCACCTACGATTGAAACTGTTACCTTGGTATCCTTCAAGACACGCGCCCATTCAGATTCGGCTTTAATCGGTACTCCCTTAATTACAGCATCGATAGCTGCTTTCAATTCTGTACTCTTGCTTGTTGTTTCAAATTTGACATACATTTGACGTCCGTATGAAACACTTGACACGTATACAGGAGGTGTTTTTTCATCAATTCCACGTGCTTTCAATTGATCAACCGTTACTCCTGGAGCAAATACATCTGATGGATTTTTTGGAGCATCAAAGTTAGCAGTATAGTAAATTTGTTTAAAATCGACGACCTCAATTTGTTTCTCACCCTTGTTCACAGCCTCAAAGTCAAATTTTAAATTAACTCCAATCTTTTCAAAATCACTTCCAAATTTTGCTTTCAACTGATTCATGCTATAAGCAGAAGTTGATTCGTATTGCATACGTGCTGGAGCAGGATTTTTCGCAGCATATTTTTCATGCCAACGATTTAACAAGGTATTCACACCTTCCTGCATACCACTTACAGTTGGATTAGCATCTACATAGCTATCTCCGCCTACCATTCCTGGTAAATCAACACTAATTCTACCTTTGCTACGATCTAAACTAATTTGTTGTGGTTTATTTTCTAGAAGGTCTTGATTTACTTTAAACAAAGCACCTAGGTAAATATCCCCATTGCTATTAATGGCAACATCAGAAGAACCATTGGAAAGACTCTTCTTCACTTTCTCTACAACCACAAACTCATTCCCTTGTTGCTTTGTGCTTGTATTCGTGTAATTTTCTATCGCCTCACCCCGTCTAGTTAAAATATCTGTTTTATCATAATTCAAATCAAACAAATAGTGATTGAGTTCAGCAGTAAAATCTGTTTTTGCTTTACTTTCTGGTTTAGTGTTAGTCGCTGCTTTTTCTTTTGCAGAGCGATACACTTCGACTTCTGCCAAACTAAGAGGAGTTTTGGGGTTATTTAGTTCAATTTTAACATATTGCGCATTAAATCCAGAAAATTGAACATCAATTGTTGGTTGATTGTTTAAGCTATCGATGTGTTGACGAGTTACTTCATTTCCAGCTTTATCCAACAAGATAACATCAAAATTAGATAAACGCTTTGCTACATCCCCATCTCCACGATTGTAGATACGAACAGTTCCTACTGATTCTTCTTTCTCTAAATCAACTTTCCACCAAGAATGATCTTGAAAATCTGTATGGGTAACGGAACGGTGGCTCCATGCGTTATCACGATTGCCGTCAACCGCTCTAGACGCTTCTCCTCCATAAGCAATTGAACTCTGACTTGCAGGTTTGTGAGCAGCAATGTTTTCACCAGAAACTGCAGCCACACTTAACTCTGTAGCTTTTACTACATTTGATTGAAAAATTAGTCCAGAACCTAGTAAAAATGTTGCAATTGCAACGCCACATACTCCAATACTACGCTTACTAATCCCTTTATTTTTAATCATACAAAACTCCTTTAGCATAAAAACTATACTTAATTCGCTATTATTATAGCAAAAACACAGATATTAATCAATCGTTTTCTTGTCTATTTCATAACTATATAAATAAGCCTCAAAAACTTCTTCATCTGAAATCGTGTCAGAGATGAAGCTACCGTTGCTAGTTCGTTCTGACAAATTCAAGTCTTGCAATCGGCTTTCATAGACAGTTCCTTTGTTGGATTGAACAAGCAGAATTTGATCATTTTCTTCTACTTCCGTACTAAAGAGGTCACCAACGAAATCTTGCTCGGCAACTGCTCCTGCCAAGAAAATTCGATGTGGTTTGTTTTTCAACTCGCGCAAGACTTGTAGTCCTCGTTTTGCACGGCTGGTTGCTGGAATTTCCTCAATAGAAACACGTTTCAAGCTTCCACGCTGGGTCAAGAGGTAGAAGGATGAAGTATTACAGATAAAGGCCGATTGGAGGACATCATCTTCTTTCAGGTTCATAGCCTTAACACCTGCAGCCTTGGCACCCACAACCGGAACCTCTTCTATGTTAAAGCGCAGGGCATAACCGTTTCGACTTATCAAGAGAACATCATCTAGTTTAATTGGAGCCACTGCTACAATCTGGTCTGTCTCGTCTTTGAGCTTAGCATACTTGACCGACTTAGACTTGTAGGTCCTCCATGGAGTGAATTCTTTTCGTTCTACGCGTTTGATTTGACCAAGACGAGTTGCAGCAAAGTAGGTTGTCGCATCGTCAAACTGATCCACCACTTCCACATAAAGGATTTCTTCATTCGTTTCAAAGTTTGTAATGGTCTGGCTCAGATGCTCGCCGATATCCTTCCAGCGAATATCTGCCAATTCATGGATTGGTCTATAAATGACATTTCCAAGGGTCGTGAACATCAAGAGGTGCTGGGTTGTCTTGGCAGCTTGTACAAAGATCAAACGGTCATCATCACGCTTGCCAATTTCTTCCAAGGTGGAGGCCACAAAGGAACGTGGACTGGTACGCTTGATGTAACCTGCCTTGGTCACGCTGACGTAGGTATCTTCCTCGGCGATAAGACTAGCTGTATCAATTTCGATTGCTTTCGCAGTGTTTTCTAGAGAACTCAAACGCGGAGTTGCAAATTTCTTCTTGACCTCACGAAGTTCTTTCTTCATAAGATTGTACATAGTCCGTTCGTCACCGATGATCGCCGCAAGCATGGCAATCTTTTCACGCAATTCTGCTTCTTCCTCCTGCAAGACAACCACATCTGTATTGGTCAAACGGTAAAGCTGTAAGGTCACGATGGCCTCAGCCTGCTCCTCTGTAAATTCATAGCTGACCTTGAGGTTTTCCTTGGCGTCAGCCTTATTCTCAGAAGCACGAATAAGAGCAATGACTTCGTCCAAAATCGAAATTACACGAATCAAACCTTCAACGATATGGAGACGTTTCTCAGCCTTTTCCTTGTCAAAGCGGGAACGCGCCAAAATCACTTCACGGCGGTGGGCAATATAGCTAGACAAGATTGGAACGATCCCAACCTGACGAGGCGTGAAATTGTCAATTGCCACCATGTTAAAGTTGTAATTGATTTGTAGGTCGGTGTATTTGAATAGATAGTTGAGAACAAGCTCCGTATTAGCGTCTTTCTTGAGCTCAATAGCAATACGAAGACCGTCACGGTCAGACTCATCACGAACCTCAGCAATACCTGCCACCTTGTTATTGACACGAACATCATCGATTTTTTTGACCAGATTAGCCTTATTGATTTCATAAGGAATCTCAGTAATAACGATTTGTTCCTTACCACCTTTTAGCTTTTCAATCTCCGTCTTGGAACGAACAACCACGCGCCCTTTCCCAGTTTCATAGGCTTTCTTGATTTCATCACGCCCCTGAATAATCCCTCCTGTAGGGAAGTCTGGCCCAGGCAAGAATTCCATTAGTTTATCCACCTTAGCAGTTGGGTGATCAATCATGTAAACTGTCGCATCGATAACTTCGGCCAAATTATGCGGTGGAATGTCTGTGGCATATCCAGCCGAAATACCAGTAGAACCATTGACCAAAAGATTTGGAAAAGCTGCCGGCAGAACAGTCGGTTCTTTCTCGGTATCGTCAAAGTTCCAAGCAAAAGGAACTGTCTTTTTCTCGATATCTTGAAGAAGGTAGCCTGCAATCTCTGATAAACGAGCTTCCGTATAACGCATTGCGGCAGGCGGATCACCGTCCATAGAACCGTTATTCCCGTGCATTTCAACTAGAATCTCACGATTTTTCCAGTCCTGTGACATACGAACCATGGCATCATAGATAGAACTGTCACCGTGTGGGTGGAAATTCCCCATGATGTTACCGACAGACTTGGCCGACTTGCGGTAACTCTTGTCAAAAGTATTACCATCCTTATTCATAGAATAAAGAATACGACGCTGAACTGGCTTCAAGCCATCACGAATATCTGGCAAAGCCCGGTCTTGAATAATGTATTTGGAGTAGCGACCAAAGCGCTCTCCCATAATGTCCTCAAGGGACATGTTTTGAATGTTAGACATAAGATACTAAGCCCGTAAAATGCAAAGTGAAAATAGGAAATTATTGCAGTGAGCGATGCTCACAAGAGAATTTATCTTTTTCACACAGCATTTAGGGCGTGTTCAACTCCTTTCAAAGAATGTAGAGTGTGTAATGATAAAAGAATGTAGAAAGGATTAGTCCCGTGTTCAGTTACTATAACTAACCAAACGACCCTTTCTGTAGTTTAATGTGTTTAAAATTTGTTTCTTCAGTGAGTAATAAGGAATTTTACACAGTATTTAAGGCGTGTTCAACTCCTTTCTAAGAATGGAGTGTAAATATTATGAAAAAATATAGGGTGAGTGAATTTCATCCAATTCCTGTATCATCTCTTCCACTTGAAATGTTTATTTTACAAATCCTCGTTTATACTTGATATGACTGGCGATATTGCTATCAACATCTTTCTTATCCCAAAGTTGGAGTTCCCATGGGTAATAAAAATTACTCTTATTTTTAAAATAGATATGAATACCGACATAGCCATCTTTATCACGTAAATACCAGTTTTTTAGTCCGTACAACTCTTGCCAATCATCTAGTTTCTCCATGACTTGAGCTATCTCTTTGGAACTTAAAATCATACGAGCACCAAAAATATCATTGAGAATGGAATTCACAGGATAGCCCTCTTGACGCTCGGAAAAACGTGTAATTTTATCTAAAATAGACTCAGAAGTTTTGACACGATAAACATAGGCAATATCTTGGACATCCGCCTTCATCAGATAGTCATTAATCGACTCATGTAAATTCAGACGGTAGGACAAAATCGCTTTCGTCGGAACTTTTGAAAAGGTATGCTTGAGATTGATTTTTTTCACCTTACCCGTTTCAAAATAATCTTTAGAATATTCTCGATGAATACGATTAATCTCTGTAATGAGGCGTTCCACTTTTTCAATCATGAGTCTTCTCCTCTCGCTTTTTCATTTTTCTAGTTATTACCAAACTTCTTCACTCTTTCCTCAGCATACTCAATCATCTTCTCAGCCACTTCCTTATCGTAGTCAAATCCCATTTTTTGAGCAAGGGATTGAGCTTCTTGGTGGAAAAGTTGCATCGTAGCAAACAAAGACTGAATGATTTTATCTAGACTTGCGAAATCAAGTATACTTGAAAATTCCTTCTCTTTCTCAGCAGGTAAATAGTTAAAGAGATACTTGTAGTTCTTGCCGACGTCTACTGTTCCCTTATCACTTGCTACCTGCCAAGCTAAGACTTTTAACAACTCTTGCTGACAAATACCATAGAGATGGTCCGTGGCATAGATGACTTGTTTGCGACAAATCCCTTTAACCACGTAGGCTGACACCCACCAAAATTCATTACAGGATTTTTCAAAATCCGTTTCAGTAGCTGGGCTTGTCCAGTAACGCTCTAAATTTGGAGAATAGGGTTCAAATAAATGTTCTGGATCTTCTAAAACAGTGAATCCTGCCTCGCTATCCACCCATTCTTGAATGTGTTCTTTTGGGCAGAGAGTCAAATCAATACGGTTGCCGTCTTCAAAGAGCATAAGAAATAGATGGCTATGTCCCAACCTAACCTCTTGCTCGATAATGCGTTTCCCGAAATAGGTCAACCAAGAAAGGTCACTCGTCAGATTATCCAAATCATCCACAATATAGACCACATCGTAGTCTTGAAATTCATCTTTTGGGACATTTGGGCAATTCCGTGAACCAGACATGGTGACAGCTTTGACTTGTAAAGTTTTGGCAGTCTGTAAAATCAGATCTAGTATTTCTGTTTCAGCTCTCATGTTGATACCCATTCATTAAAAAGTGACTTAAAACACTGTCGCTTCTTCCAGCGTAAACTTAACATTGTCTTCAATCCACTTACGGCGTGGTTCGACTTTATCCCCCATAAGGACATTGACGCGGCGTTCGGCGCGAGCTAGGTCTTCAATGGTGACACGGATGAGTGTACGGGTTTCTGGGTTCATGGTTGTTTCCCAGAGCTGGTCCGCATTCATCTCACCAAGACCTTTATAGCGTTGGAGGGTTGCGCCTTTACCGAACTGCTTACGGAGTTCTTCTAGCTCTCCATCTGTCCATGCATAGGCCACTTCTTCTTTCTTGCCTTTTCCTCTGGACATCTTGTAAAGAGGTGGAAGGGCAATATAGACATGTCCCGCCTCAACTAGCGGACGCATGTAGCGGTAAAAGAAGGTTAAGAGAAGTGTTTGAATGTGGGCACCGTCGGTATCCGCATCGGTCATGATAATAATCTTGTCATAATTGGCATCTTCAATAGAGAAGTCCGCTCCAACACCTGCACCGATGGTATAAATCATGGTATTGATTTCCTCATTTTTAAGGATATCCGCCATCTTGGCCTTGGCTGTATTGATCACCTTACCACGTAGAGGTAGGATAGCCTGGAACTTGCGGTCACGACCTTGCTTAGCAGAGCCACCGGCGGAGTCCCCCTCGACTAGATAGAGTTCATTCTTAGCTGGATTCTTGGACTGAGCTGGGGTCAATTTCCCAGACAACAAGCCCTTGTCTTTCTTGTTTTTCTTACCATTTCGACTTTCATCACGCGCCTTACGTGCTGCTTCGCGAGCATCACGAGCCTTGATAGCCTTGCGAATGAGATTGGAAGCCAATTCACCATTTTCCATGAGGAAGAAGGTCAACTTATCAGCTACAATCCCATCCACAACTGGACGCGCTAGTGGACTTCCAAGTTTGTCCTTGGTCTGGCCCTCAAACTGCAAATGTTCCTCAGGAACTAAGATAGAGAGAACGGCTGCTAGTCCTTCACGATAGTCGGAACCTTCAAGATTTTTATCTTTTTCCTTGAGAAGGCCTGTCTTACGCGCATAGTCATTCATAACCTTGGTAATGGCAGACTTAAGTCCTGTCTCATGCGTTCCACCATCCTTGGTGCGAACGTTATTGACAAAGGACAGAATGTTATCTGAAAATCCATCATTGTATTGGAGAGCAACTTCCACTTGGAAACCATTATCTTCCCCCTCAAAGTACAGAACTGGTGTCAAGGTTTCCTTGTCTTCGTTGAGGTAAGAAACAAAGTCCTGAACTCCGTTTTCATAATGAAACTCAATCGCTTCATCTGTTCGCTTGTCCGTCAAAGACAAGGTCACATTTTTCAAGAGAAAGGCTGACTCATTGAGACGCTCTGAAATGGTATTGTACTTGAAGTCTGTCGTAGAAAAGATGGTTGCATCAGGCATAAACGTAACTTTAGTACCTGTTTTAGACTTGGGCGCTGTACCGATTTTCTTCAAAGTCGTGACAGGTTTTCCACCATTTTCAAAACATTGCTTATAGATTGCCCCGTCACGGGTAATTTCAACTTCCAGCCAACTTGAAAGAGCGTTAACAACGGAAGAACCAACTCCGTGGAGACCACCAGATGTCTTGTAGCCCCCTTGACCGAATTTCCCTCCAGCATGAAGAATGGTGAAGATAACCTCAACTGTTGGGATTCCCATAGCGTGCATACCCGTCGGCATCCCACGACCATGGTCTTGCACAGTCAAACTCCCGTCTTTATTAATGGTGACATCAATACGGTCACCAAATCCAGACAAGGCTTCATCGACTGCATTATCGACAATTTCCCAGACGAGGTGATGGAGACCTGCCCCATCAGTCGATCCAATATACATCCCTGGACGTTTACGGACGGCATCCAACCCTTCTAACACCTGAATGGCATCATCATTATAGTTGTTAATATTGATTTCCTTTTTTGACACAAGGAACCTCCTATTCGTTCATCTTTACTATTCTACAGGTTTTCCAAGGATTTTGCAAAATTTTTCTTTCTCCGGTGTGACAATTTCAGAAGAGATTCTCTGCCTTTCTTCTCCATTTCATGATATAATAGGAGTATGATTACAATAGTTTTATTAATCCTAGCCTATCTGCTGGGTTCGATTCCGTCTGGTCTCTGGATTGGACAAGTATTCTTTCAAACCAATCTGCGCGAGCATGGTTCTGGTAACACTGGGACAACCAATACCTTCCGCATTTTAGGTAAAAAAGCTGGTATGGCAACCTTTGTCATTGACTTTTTCAAAGGAACCCTAGCAACGCTTCTTCCGATTATCTTTCATCTGCAAGGTGTTTCGCCTCTCATCTTTGGACTTTTAGCTGTTATTGGACATACCTTTCCTATCTTTGCAGGATTTAAGGGTGGTAAGGCTGTCGCAACCAGTGCTGGTGTGATTTTCGGATTTGCGCCTGTCTTCTGTCTCTACCTTGCAGTTATTTTCTTTGGGACCCTCTATCTAGGCAGTATGATTTCACTTTCCAGTGTCACAGCATCTATCGCAGCCGTCATCGGAGTTCTACTCTTTCCACTTTTTGGTTTTATCCTGAGCAACTATGACCCTCTATTCATTGCTATTATCCTAGCACTTGCTAGCTTGATTATCATTCGGCATAAGGATAATATCACACGCATCCAAAATAAAACTGAAAATTTAGTCCCTTGGGGATTGAACTTGACTCATCAACATCCTAAAAAATAAAACGCCAGTTTTGTACTGACGTTTTTTTGTATGCTTATTTTGATTTGATATAGTTGATACCATCTGCTTTTGGTGCAACTGCTTTTCCAAAGAAGGCTGCCAAGACAAGAATGGTCAAAACATAAGGTGCGATTTGAAGGTAAACCGCAGGCACTCCTTGTAGGAATGGCAATTGAGAACCGATAACAGCCAAACTTTGTGAAAGTCCAAAGAAGAGACTAGATAGCATGGCTCCGATTGGATTCCATTTTCCAAAGATCATCGCAGCAAGGGCGATAAATCCAGGTCCAACAATAGTTGTCACTGAGAAGTTAACTGAGATTGATTGAGCATAAATCGCTCCCCCAATTCCACCCAAGAAACCTGAAATGATAACCCCTAAATATCTCATCTTATAGACATTGATTCCCAATGTGTCCGCTGCTTGAGGATGTTCACCTACAGAGCGGAGACGAAGACCAAAGCGAGTCTTGAAGAGGATAAACCAAGCAAGGAATGAGAAGGCAATCGCGATATAACCTAGCAGACTTGTTGACTTGAAGAAGATATCACCGATAACTGGGATATTTGCCAAGACTGGGAAGTCAAAGCGTCCAAAAGTCTGACTTAGGTTGTCGGTTTGTCCTTTGTTATAAAGAACTTTCACCAAGAAAACAGCCAAGGCAGGCGCCATCAAGTTCAATACCGTACCGCTGACAACATGGTCTGCACGGAAATGAACCGTCGCTGCTGCGTGGATGATAGAGAAGAGACCTCCAACCAATCCTGCTACAAGCAAGGATAGCCATGGAGTTGCTGCTCCAAATTGTTCTGCAAATTCAAGGTTAAAGACAACTCCAGAAAAGGCACCCATAACCATAATTCCTTCAAGGCCGACGTTTACGACACCACCACGTTCAGAGAAAACACCACCAATACTTGTAAAGATGAGGGGTGCTGAGTAAATCAGCATAGAAGACACCAAGAGGGTGAGCAAGGTTGTAATAGACATCTTTACTTACCTCCTTTAACTTGTTTTTTCGGTTTGACAAAGCGTTCGATAAGGTAATGAACACTGACAAAGAAGATAATAGACGCTGTTACAATGCTGACAAGCTCAGACGGTACCTGCGCCGCATTCATACCAGGGGCTCCAACTTGGAGAACACCAAATAGGAAGGCTGCAAAGAGAATACCAATTGGTGAGTTGGCCGCAAGCAGACTAACCGCCATCCCGTTAAATCCGACAGCTAATGATGCCCCTTGAACATAGACGTTCTGGAAGGTTCCCAGTCCTTCAACAGCTCCACCAAGACCTGCCAAAGCACCTGAAATAATCATTGAGAGGATAATCGTTCGTTTTGCAGAAATACCAGCATATTCTGAAGCATGTGGATTAAGACCAACCGCACGGATTTCAAAACCAAGGGTTGTTTTCTTGAGCATGAACCAAATGACTGCAACGGCAATGATGGCAAAGAAAATACCAATATTCATCCGCGAATTACCAGTCAACTCGGACAACCAAGGTGTCTGGTAGGTTGCATTAGCCCCAACACGAATGGTCGAATCTGTACTTTGCATGAAGTCTTTAGGAAAGGCATGGATAAAGGCATTTCCCACATACAAGACAATGTAGTTCATCATGATGGTTACGATAACCTCTGATGTCCCTAGATAGGCTCTAAGAATACCTGGAATGGCTCCAACAATCCCTCCTGCAATCAAAGCAATCACGATAGTTGCTAGAATCATCAAGGGACGTGGCATATCAGGATGTGACAAAGCAAACCAACCACTGAGAATCCAACCAGCCAAAGCTTGACCAGGAAGCCCGACGTTAAAGAAACCTGCACGACTGGCAACAGCAAAACCAAGACCAATCAAGACCAAAGGCCCCATAGCACGGAAGATTTCTCCAATCCCACGCAGACTACCAAAGGCTGTATAGAACAATTCTTCGTAGCCCCAAATAGCATCATAACCGAAGATCCACATGACAATGGCTCCGAGTAAAATTCCTAGGAAGACAGAAATCAAGGGAACCGAAATTTGTTGTAATTTTTTAGACATCACTCTTCTCCTTTCCCAAGTTTCCACCAGCCATCAAGACACCTAGTTCTTGTTTATTGGTTGTTTCTGGTGATACAATACCTTGAATCTTACCATCGTGGATAACGGCAATACGGTCTGAGACGTTTAAAATCTCATCCAATTCAAAGCTGACAACAAGGACAGCCTTGCCATTATCACGCTCTTCAATCAAGCGCTTGTGGATATATTCAATGGCACCGACATCCAAACCACGAGTTGGCTGGCTGACGATAAGGAGATCAGGATCTCGATCAATTTCACGAGCAATAATTGCTTTTTGTTGATTTCCTCCTGAGAGTGCAGCTGCAGGAACAAATTCACTGGCAGCACGAACATCAAATTCTTCCATTAGCTTTTTAGCATAAGAAGTAATATTTGAATAGTTCAAAATTCCATTTTTACTATGTGGTTCTTTATAGTAGGTTTGAAGGGCAATATTTTCAGAAATCATCATTTCCAAAATCAAACCATCACGGTGACGGTCTTCTGGAACGTGCCCAACACTCAACTCTGTAATCTGACGTGGGTGCAAGCCTACAATTGAATCTCCTTTTAGCTCAATGCTACCAGATTCAACCTTGCGAAGACCTGTAATGGCTTGAATCAGTTCAGACTGACCATTTCCATCAATCCCCGCAATACCAACAATCTCTCCAGCACGAACATCCAAGGACAGATTTTTCACAGCTGGGACACCACGGTTTTCATTGACCACCAAATCTTTGATTGACAAGACCACTTCTTTTGGTTGAGAGGCTTGTTTCTCTGTTTTAAAGGAAACAGAACGTCCTACCATCATTTCCGCCAAATCAGCATTGGTAGCCCCTGCAATTTCGACGGTTTCAATTGATTTCCCACGACGGATAACTGTAACGCGGTCAGAAACTGCGCGAATCTCGTCCAACTTGTGGGTAATCAAGATAATTGATTTTCCTTCTTTGACAAGATTTTTCATAATAGCCATCAACTCATCAATTTCTGATGGAGTCAAAACAGCCGTTGGTTCGTCAAAGATAAGGATATCAGCCCCCCGATAAAGGGTTTTTAAAATTTCTACACGTTGTTGGGCTCCAACTGAGATATCTGCTACCTTGGCAGAAGGGTCAACAGCTAAGCCATAACGTTCAGAAAGAGCCTTGATTTCTTTGCTAGCTCCAGCGATATCTAGCACACCATTTTTAGTCAATTCACTACCTAAAATGATGTTTTCAGCCACTGTGAAGGCTTCTACCAACATAAAGTGCTGGTGAACCATTCCGATTCCCAAGCTAGCTGCTTTAGATGGTGAGTCGAGGTTGACAACTTGACCGTTGACCACAATTTCACCACTGGTTGGTTCAAGAAGCCCTGCTAACATGTTCATTAGCGTGGACTTTCCAGCCCCATTTTCTCCTAAAAGTGCATGAATTTCACCTTTTCGTAGGTGCAGGTTGATTTTGTCGTTGGCAACAAATTCACCAAACACCTTGGTAATATCACGCATCTCAATGACATTTTCGTGTGCCATGTGCTCTTCCTTTCAGAGTCTTATTTTATTTCAATAAAACTTGCTAGTTTGTCTAGTAGCAAGCTTTACTGAGACAAAATGACTTTGTCTCAACTCTTAAAAAAGCGGCCCAGGGCCGCTTCCTAAGAAATGACTTCCATCCATTATTTTTCAGGAACTTTTACGCTTCCATCAAGGATTTTAGCTTTAGCATCTTCAACAGCTTTTTTACCTTCTTCTGAAAGGTTTGTTACTGCCAAGTCAACCCCTTTATCTTTCAATGAGTAAACGATCACTTGACCGCCAGGGAATTCACCTTTTTCTGCTTTGTTAGAAATATCTTTTACAGTTGTACCAACTTGTTTCAAAGTAGATACAAGAACAAAGTTTGATTCTTTACCATCTTTAGAAGTGTATTTACCTTCTGCTACTTGGTCACGGTCAACACCGATAACCCAAACTTTTTCATTTTCAGGACGGCTTTCGTTAAGTGATTTTGCTTCTGCAAAGACACCAGCACCTGTTCCACCTGCTGCTTGGTAAACAACGTCCGCACCAGCTGCGTATTGTGCTGCTGCAATTGTTTTACCTTTAGCAGCATCACCAAATGAACCAGCATAGTCAACTTGTACTTTGATAGATGGATCTACTGACTCAACACCAGCTTTAAATCCAGCTGCAAAACGTGAGATAACTTCAGACTCAATACCACCTACAAAACCAACTTGTTTTGTTTTAGTTGTTTTAGCTGCTGCAACACCTGCAAGGTAAGCAGCTTCGTTATCAGCAAATGTTACGCTAGCAACATTCTTTTGATCTTTAATCACATCATCAATCAAGACATAGTTCAAATCAGAGTGGTCTTTTGCTGCTTCTTCAACCGCATTGTGAAGGGCAAAACCAACACCGAAGATTAGGTTGTAACTTCCAGCCGCTTGTTGCAAGTTGTTAGCGTAGTCAGCTTCACTTGTTGATTGGAAGTAAGTGAAACCTTTATCTTTTGAAAGATTGTGTTCTTTACCCCAGTCTTGCAAACCTTCCCAAGCTGATTGGTTGAATGATTTGTCATCAACACCACCAGTATCAGTGACGATTGCTGCTTTTGTCTTCACATCAGAAGATGAAGCTGCGTTACGAGAAGAGCGGTTACCACATGCAGCAAGTCCAACTGCTGCTACTGCAACTAGACCAAGGCCTAGCCATTGTTTCTTGTTCATTACTGAACCTCCTAAATAAGATGTGCAACGATGTTGCAAGTATGGATTGGTTGGCCACAAGGACCGTGCCACTCAGAGAGCGACTCAGACTAGTTTAAGTCTGTAAAAGAGTATGGAAGTAATTCCCCGACCGTCATCTCGACCGTCGATTTATCTTTTGCGACTAAGGTCACTTTTAGATTTTGTTCAAAAAATTCAGCCATCACTTGGCGACAAGCACCACATGGCGAAATTGGCTTTTCAGTCTGTCCATAGACAATCAATTCTGAAAACTCTCTTTGACCTTCAGAAACTGCTTTAAAAATTGCTGTTCTCTCACCGCAATTGGTCAAAGAATAACTAGCATTCTCAATATTGACACCTGTATAAGTGCTACCATCTTTCGCCACTAGAACAGCGCTAACAGGAAAGTGAGAATAGGGTACATAGGCTTGCTTGCTGGTTTCAATTGCTAGTTCAATCAACTCAGTAGTCGCCATCTGCCAATTCTCCTTTTAAAATAGCTACACCAGCTGACGTTCCGATACGGGTCGCACCTGCTTCGACAAAGGCAAGAGCATCTGCATAAGAACGAGCTCCACCAGCTGCCTTGACTCCCATATCTGGTCCAACAGTTTCGCACATTAATTTCACATCCGCTATCGTAGCGCCACCAGTTGAAAAGCCAGTAGATGTTTTGACAAAGTCAGCTCCCGCTTTTTGGGCTAATTGACAAGCCACAACTTTTTCTTGGTCAGTCAGAAGGCAAGCTTCAATAATGACTTTAACCAACTTGTCACCACTTGCTTCCACTACTGCGCGAATATCAGATTCAACCAAATCAAAATTACCCGATTTGAGAGCTCCAACATTGATCACCATATCAATCTCATCTGCACCATTTTGGATAGCTTCTTTTGTTTCAAATGCTTTCACAGCTGAAGTTGTTGCTCCCAAGGGGAAACCTACTACTGTGCAGACCTTGACATCTGTGCCTTCAAGCCCTTTTTTAGCATGTTCAACCCAGGTCGGATTAACGCAAACACTGGCAAAATCATACTCTCTAGCCTCAGACAACAAACAATCAATTTGATTTTCTGTCGCATCTTGTTTTAAAAGCGTATGATCGATATATTTATTTAATTTCATATTCGGATTCTCCTGCAGTTTATGAGATAATTTCTATAATTTCTCGTAAACTTTGCACCCTATCATTTATTTTAACATATTTTTGAAAATCTGTAACTAGCTGAGGAGAAATTTTTCCATTTGTGTATACTTTTGCAACAATTTCTCCCTTTTGAACGGAATCTCCAACTTTCTTTTCAAAAACAATTCCAGTTTCATAGTCCAAATCATCAGTCTTGACTGCACGACCAGCACCCAGTCTCATGGCATAGAGCCCAAATTCCATGGCTGGAAGAGCTGAAATGACACCTGTTTCCTGAGCAGGGATTTCCACCACATGGGACACATTGACTGGGCGATAGAGATCTTCCAAGTCTCCACCTTGAGCTTGCACCATCTTCTCAAACTTAGCAAGCGCTTGTCCATTTTCAAGATGTTGACGAATTTCTTCAACTGTCTTGTTTACATTTGCCAGACCAAGCATAATTTGAGCCAATTCACAGATGAAGTGGGTAATATCCTGACGGCCTTGACCTTGTAAAATCTCCAGTGCTTCAAGGATTTCCAGACGATTTCCAATCGCTCGTCCCAAGGGCTGGCTCATATCGGTAATCACTGCTACCGTTTTTCGACCAACTGCCTTACCAAGTTCCACCATGGTTTGAGCCAATTCACGCGCCTCATCAACCGTCTTCATGAAGGCACCCTCACCGACAGTCACGTCTAGCAAAATAGCATCCGCTCCTGCCGCGATTTTCTTGCTCATCACCGAACTCGCAATCAAAGGAATCGTGTCGACAGTTGCGGTCACATCACGGAGGGCATAGAGAAGTTTATCTGCTTTGACCAGCTGGTCTGATTGCCCAATGACAGATACTCCAATGTCCTGCACCTGACGAATAAAATCTTCTTGACTACGTTCTACTTGATAGCCCTTAATGGACTCCAATTTATCAATTGTTCCACCAGTATGGCCGAGACCACGACCACTCATTTTCGCGACTGGAACTCCAAAACTCGCTACTAAAGGAGCCAAAATCAAGGTCACCTTATCTCCAACACCACCCGTAGAATGCTTGTCAACCTTAACCCCTTCAATAGCGGATAAATCAAACTCTTGACCTGTCTGAACCATATTCATGGTCAAATCAGATATTTCTCGAGTCGTCATTCCTTTGAAATAGACAGCCATAGCAAAGGCAGACATCTGATAATCAGGAACAGTTCCTGATACATAGCCTTCAACTAGCCATTCAATTTCACTCGAAGTCAGTTCTTGACCATCTCGTTTCTTTTGGATTAAATCAACTGCTCTCATTCTTTCACACTTCTAAGGATATAGTATCCCTTATCTTTTTTGACGATTTCACAATTACCAAACACATCTTCCATCTTGGACTTGGCACTTGGAGCCCCTTGTTTTTTCTGGATAACGATTGTTAAATCCCCACCAGTTTCCAAGAAATCTTTGCTTTTCTCAATGATTTCATGAACCACTTGCTTGCCCGCACGGATAGGGGGGTTGGAAATGACATGGTCAAATTTGCCTTCTACTTGTTCATAGATATTGGACTGGAAAATAGTCGCTTCTACTTTATTTCGTTCAGCATTTTGTCGTGCCAAATCCAAGGCACGATTATTAATATCGACCATGGTCGCCTGAACTCCATAAGCTTTAGCCAAGGACAAGCCCAGAGGCCCATAACCACAGCCTACATCCAGGACAGTTTCTCCTTGGTTGACCTCTAGACACTTGAGCAAGAGTTGACTGCCAAAGTCAACCATTTTCTTGCTAAAAACACCCGCATCCGTCAAAAAGGTCATGTTTTCTCCCAACAAGTCCACTCTCAACTCATGAATGTCGTGAGCAGCATCAGGATTTTCTGCATAATACATTTTACTCATGAAACTATTTTACCATAATTTGACTTAAATTGTAAATCGTTTACAAATTGATAATAAAACGAAAAAGACTGAAGAAAGCTAGTCAAGAAGACCTTTTCTTCAATCTCTTTCAACACTTATAAATAATAAGCCATTTAGAACTAGAAATATCATAATCAGGATAAAACAACAAATTTATCATCTATAATTAGGCTCATTTTTATGACTATTGCTTAACCTTCAAATACTTTATTATCAACAAAATTCCCAACAGGATGTTTAGATAAAAGCCCAACTGATACGTTTTTGTCAGGAATTCCAAACTTGTCCAAAGTCGTATCAAATCTTCTAGTGACATGCGGAAGAAATAACCCTCTGTAGCAATCCATAGAACTAAGAAGAAATAACTACCAGCAGCAAGCCATTTCGTCCACCGTTTTTTTAGGAAGAAAGCAATCAAGAGCGAACAGATAAAGACAGCTGTTACAATGGCATGTTCCATCAAAAAAGTAAAACCGTAATAGATTTCCACAAAGCGTCTACCATTATCCGCATTCGCTCCTTTTAAAAAAGGTAGTGCAAAACTTAAAATAAAACAGAGTTCCAATATGTAACGTTTCAAGATTTTCATAGTACACCTCCTATAAGTTGTGAACTAAAAAGCCCCTTTTATAAGCTTACAAATCAGTAGAAACTATCTCCTACTTCATCAATTAATTGGTCAACCTCTATCTACCTCTATTATACGATATTGGCTTACTATCATCAAGAAACCGCTTTATTTTTTTAGCTTTTTATGGTATGATAGACAAAATATCTAGGGGAAAACAAATGACCAACGAATTTTTACATTTTGAAAAAATCAGTCGCCAAACTTGGCAATCGTTACATCGAAAGACAACACCTCCTTTGACAGAAGAGGAATTAGAGTCCATCAAGAGTTTTAATGACCAGATTAGTTTACAGGATGTTACTGATGTCTATCTTCCCCTAGCCCATCTGATTCAGATTTACAAGCGTACAAAGGATGATTTAGCCTTTTCAAAAGGAATTTTCCTCCAACGTGAAAGCAAATCTCAACCTTTTATCATTGGGGTTTCTGGGAGTGTTGCCGTTGGAAAATCCACTACAAGTCGCCTACTGCAAATCCTACTTTCCCGTACACTTACAGATGCTAGGGTTGAGTTGGTAACGACTGACGGCTTTCTCTATCCTAACCAGACCTTGATTGAACAAGGGATTCTAAATCGTAAGGGATTTCCTGAAAGCTATGATATGGAAGCTCTTCTCAACTTCTTGGACCGCATCAAAAATGGACAAGATGTAGATATTCCTGTCTATTCTCATGAAGTCTACGACATCGTTCCTGAGGAAAAGCAATGCGTCAAAGCTGCTGACTTTGTGATTGTCGAGGGGATTAATGTCTTCCAAAATCCACAAAACGAGCGTCTCTACATCACTGACTTCTTTGACTTTTCTATCTATGTTGATGCTGCAGTGGATGACATCGAGAGTTGGTATCTTGACCGTTTCTTGAAAATGCTGAGCCTAGCCCAAAACGACCCTGACAGCTACTACTATCGCTTTACTCAAATGCCAAGCGGGGAAGTGGAATCCTTTGCCCATCAGGTCTGGACCAGTATCAATCTCACAAATCTACAAAATTATATTGAACCAACCAGAAATCGTGCAGAAGTGATTCTTCATAAAACAAAGAACCATGAAATCGATGAAATTTACTTAAAAA
>CAUTXU010000009.1:0-22440 GCA_963542415.1 uncultured Streptococcus sp. | reverse complement strand
CGCCAAAAGTGGAAGAGCCAGCGACACCAGCACCGAAAGAAGAGAAGCCAGCAACGCCAGCGCTAAAAGCGGAAGAGCCAGCGACAACAACACCGAAGGCGGAAGAACCAGCAGCGACTGAACCAAAAGCGGAAGAGCCAGCGACACCAGCACCGAAAGAAGAGAAGCCAGCAACACCAGCGCCAAAAGTGGAAGAGCCAGCGACACCGGCACCGAAAGAAGAGAAGCCAGTAACACCAGCGCCGAAAGAAGAGAAGCCAGTAGCGACTGAACCAAAAGCGGACGAACCATCGGCAACAACACCGAAGGCGGACGAACCAGCAACGACTGAACCAAAAACAGAAGAACTGGCGGCAACAACACCGAAGGCGGACGAACCAGCAACGACTGAACCAAAAACGGACGAACCAGCCGGCACAACACCGAAGGCGGAAGAACCAGCAACGACTGAACCAAAAACAGAAGAACTGGCGGCAACAACACCGAAGGCAGAGGAACCAGCGACACCGGCGCCAAAAGTTGAAGAACCATCGGCAACAACACCGAAGGCGGAAGAGCCAGCAGGAACTGAACCAAAAACGGAAGAACCGGCGGCAACAACACCAAAAGAAGATAGTCCGTCTGAGGAAGCAGCACCTAAAGATGAAAAACTTGAGGAAGCTAAAAAAGATGGAAAAAATATTATCGAAGAAATTGCAACTTCAAAACTTAGTGAAATTGAAAAAGTTAAAGATGAAGCAGAAAAAGCTAAGTTAGAAGCTAAATTAAATGAATTAAAAGATGCAGCAATAAAAGCAATAAATAATGCTAAAGATCATGATGCTGCTGTAGATGCTACAGCTGAGTATCAAAGTAAAATTGATGAAATTGATGTTCCAGGTGAAGAATTACCAGCACCAAACTATAACAAAGATAATTTAACAAATGGCCGTAATGAAGGTACTACTATTGACAATGGAAGTACGGTAATAGGTCATGGATCTGGTGAAGCTACAGCAACAAGTTCAACACAGCCCGTTACTGAAGAAAGATCAACTTCAACAGTATCTCCAGAAGGAAGTTCAACACAACCAGCTTCAACAGAAACTACAGCGGGAACTTCAAGTTTTAGAAATGCTCCATCAGTTCAAGTGCGGGCAAGAAGAGTAGCACGTTCGACATCAGAACCAGATGGAACTGTAAATATTAGCTATAACTTCGCTGGAATGCCAGATATTCATGGTTTCCTATCTGACCCAGGAGAAAATAACACTGTTACGATTCCTGCTGGAACGAGTGAAGAACAGGCAAAAGAATTAGTAAAAGAAAAAATTCAAGCCAAGATAAAAGACCTAGCTACTAGAGGGTATCATGTGAAAAATGACATTATTTTTGAACAAGATACTACTGTGAAAAATTATAACTACGTTGTTACATTCACTAAGGAGGCTACAGGAACTTCAGGTTTCAGAATGGCTCCAGCAGTTCAACCACGCGCTAGCAGAAATCGTAGAAGTCTAGAACAGCCAACTCCTCAAAAGGTCAAAGTCAATGTTTTTTATAACTTTGATCAAATGAAAGATATTGCAGGTTTCCTAGGAGATATCAATGGAACTTCTCTTGAAATCGCGGAAGGTTTGTCAAATGAACAGGTGAAAGTAGCAGTTAAGAACCAAGTTGAAGCTAAGAAAGAAGAGTTGCGTAAACGTGGCTATACTTTCAAAGAGGACTATGTATATCAAGCTAATGGGAAAGATTATAATTACGTTGTAACATTTTCAAAATCAACTAAATAATTTTCAGTCCATAGAGAGTGAAATGTTAGCAGAGAGAGCGATAGGCTCTCTTTGTTTTATCTAGTGGTCGGTTTCTTAGAGACAAAAGGTCAGTAAGAGGCTATAATAAAAATAGAGTAGGTATTTATCCTAAGAAAAATAAAAAATAGAGAGCAGTTAAAGTATGAAAATTTTAATTGTAGAAGATGAAGAGATGATCCGTGAGGGGATCAGTGACTATTTGACAGATTGTGGTTATGAAACCATTGAAGCAGCAGACGGTCAAGAAGCTTTGGAAAAATTTTCCAGCTATGAAGTAGCCTTGGTTTTACTGGATATTCAGATGCCTAAGCTCAATGGTCTAGAAGTTCTAGCTGAAATTCGAAAAACCAGTCAGGTTCCTGTCTTGATGTTGACTGCCTTTCAGGATGAGGAATACAAGATGAGTGCCTTTGCTTCGCTCGCAGATGGCTATCTGGAAAAACCTTTTTCTCTGTCCCTCTTAAAAGTAAGGGTAGATGCGATTTTCAAGCGCTATTATGATATGGGACGAATCTTCTCCTATAAGGATGCCAAGGTGGACTTTGAGAGCTACAGTGCAAGCCTCGCAGGTCAAGAAGTACCTATTAATGCCAAAGAGTTGGAAATTCTGGATTATTTGGTAAAAAATGAAGGACGGGCCTTGACTCGATCTCAGATTATCGATGCGGTCTGGAAGGCGACAGATGAGGTTCCCTTTGATCGTGTCATTGATGTCTATATCAAGGAATTGCGGAAAAAGCTAGACCTGGACTGCATCCTCACTGTGCGCAATGTTGGTTATAAATTGGAGCGAAAATGAAACGAACAGGTTTATTTACAAAGATATTTCTCTATACCTTCTCGATTTTTAGTGTTCTGGTCGTCTGTCTCCATTTAGCCATTTATTTTCTCTTTCCCTCGACTTATCTGAGCCACCGTCAGGAAACCATTGTCCAGAAAGCGACAGCCATTGCCCAGTCCCTAGAGGGAAAGGATAGGCAGAGTATCGAGCAAGTCTTAGACTTGTATTCCCAGACCAGTGAGATCAAGGGAGCAGTCAAGGGAGAGATGACTGAGGACAAGTTAGAAGTCAGGGACAGTATTCCTCTGGATACGGACCGTCAGACAACCTCTCTTTTTATCGAGGAGCGCGAGGTGAAAACGCAAGATGGTAGCACTATGACTCTCCAGTTTCTAGCTTCCATGGACTTGCAAAAGGAAGCGGAGCAGATTAGTCTCCAATTTCTTCCCTATACCTTGCTGGCATCCTTTCTGATTTCACTTTTGGTAGCCTATATCTATGCTCGGACCATTGTTGCTCCAATCTTGGAAATCAAGCGCGTGACCAGTCAGATGATGGAACTGGATGCTCAAGTGCGATTGCGCGTGGATTCTAAGGATGAGATTGGTGATCTCAAGGAACAAATCAATAGCCTTTACCAGCATCTTTTGACTGTCATTGCGGACTTGCATGACAAGAATGAAGCTATTCTCCAGCTGGAAAAGATGAAGGTCGAATTTCTACGAGGGGCTTCTCATGAATTGAAAACACCTCTGGCTAGTCTCAAAATCTTGATTGAAAATATGAAAGAAAATGTCGGTCGTTATAAGGACAGAGACCACTATCTGGGAGTTGCCTTAGGAATTGTGGATGAGCTTAATCACCACGTTCTCCAGATACTCTCTCTCTCGTCTGTGCAGGAATTACGAGATGATAGGGAACAAATTGACTTATACCAGATGACGCAAAGTCTAGTCAAGGATTATGCCTTGCTAGCTAAGGAAAGAGAGCTTCAGATTGATAATAGCTTGTCCCATCAGCAGGCTTATCTAAACCCATCAGTTATGAAATTGATTCTGTCTAACCTTATCAGCAATGCTATCAAGCACTCTGTTCCAGGTGGCTTGGTTCGTATTGGAGAGAGAGAAGGAGAACTCTTTATCGAGAATAGTTGTAGTCCTGAAGAACAAGAAAAACTGGCCCAGTCTTTTTCTGACAATGCTAGTCGCAAGGCCAAGGGTTCTGGGATGGGGCTCTTTGTGGTCAAGAGTCTATTAGAACATGAAAAATTACCTTATCGTTTTGAGATGAAGGAGAATCGTTTGACCTTCTTCATAGCTTTTCCAAAAGTCGCCCAAGACTAGGGAGAGAAAGGGTTTACATAGATGAAGCTAGAAGAAATTCAATCGAAACTGCGGGAAAAACTAGATTTTTTTGTCAAAAAGTGATAAAATGAACAATGTAAATGGGATGTCCCATAAAAATATACAGGAGGCCTGATAAAATGGCAATCGTTTCAGCAGAAAAATTTGTCCAAGCAGCTCGTGACAACGGTTATGCAGTTGGTGGATTTAACACAAACAACCTTGAGTGGACTCAAGCTATCTTGCGCGCAGCAGAAGCTAAAAAAGCTCCAGTTTTGATCCAAACTTCAATGGGTGCTGCTAAATACATGGGTGGTTACAAAGTTGCTCGCAACTTGATCGCTAACCTTGTTGAATCAATGGGTATCACTGTACCAGTAGCTATCCACCTTGACCACGGTCACTACGAAGATGCACTTGAGTGTATCGAAGTTGGTTACACTTCAATCATGTTTGACGGTTCACACCTTCCAGTTGAAGAAAACCTTAAATTGGCTAAAGATGTAGTTGAAAAAGCACACGCTAAAGGTATCTCAGTAGAAGCTGAAGTTGGTACTATCGGTGGTGAAGAAGACGGAATCATCGGTGATGGTGAATTGGCTCCAATCGAAGACGCTAAAGCAATGGTTGCAACTGGTATCGACTTCTTGGCAGCTGGTATCGGTAACATCCACGGTCCTTACCCAGCAAACTGGGAAGGTCTTGACCTTGACCACTTGCAAAAATTGACAGAAGCTCTTCCAGGCTTCCCAATCGTATTGCACGGTGGATCAGGTATTCCTGATGAGCAAATCCAAGCAGCTATCAAACTTGGTGTTGCGAAAGTTAACGTTAACACTGAATGCCAAATCGCATTCGCTAACGCAACTCGTAAATTTGCTCGTGACTACGAAGCAAACGAAGCAGAATACGACAAGAAGAAACTCTTCGACCCACGTAAATTCTTGGCTGACGGTGTAAAAGCTATCCAAGCATCAGTTGAAGAACGTATCGACGTATTCGGTTCAGAAGGTAAAGCTTAATCTAGCTGAACAATACAGATGGAACCTGCCCATTGGGTGGGTTTTTGTTTACACATAGGGGTTAAGATTACGAGAGCGTTTCATGGTCAATAGTTCTCTGTGTTACTGCTTTTTATCGGATAGGCTAATCTAATCTTTCAACAGTGTAATAGTGGTATTTCGTTTTCAGAAAATATTTAATTGACAAGTAATGCAAATTGATGTACAATTACAGTACAAATCTTAAGTGAGGTGATAAGAATGGGAAAAACAGCTACAATTAGTGTTCGAGTCGATGAGTTAGATAAACAATCAGCTGAACAGGTTTTGAAGCAGCTTGGGATGCCGATATCAACATTAGTTACACTATTATTGAAACAAGTATCATTAACGAAGAAGATCCCTTTTGATATTGCATTGCCAGATGTACCTTCATCAATGAATGTAGAGGAAATGACAGCTGAACGATTTGGACAAATGATGGTTGAAGCTTATCATGAAGCAGAAAATGGTCATGTTCGATCTGTCAATGAGTTCTTTAAAGAATTTAAGGAACGGAACGTATGACTAAAATAACTATTAATATTTTAAAAAGAGCTGAAGGAGATATGGAAGCCATTTATCATTATATCGCAGATGAGCTTCAATCTCCGGAAACTGCTATGAGTCACTTTGAAGCTATTGCAGAAGGGATTAAAACCTTAGAAATATTTCCTGAAAGATGTGCTATTGTAGAGGAATTGCTCAGTTTAGATATTAAAGTTAGACGACTACTAGTAAAAAATTATTCAGTGTTTTATCGTTTTGATAAGGATACAGTTACTATCTTGAGAGTGTTACATCAATCAAGTAGCTTGGACAGATTACTGTTTGAAATCGGGAACAAATCCGATTGACATATACGTATTTAGTCCGATTATATTCTATTTCATGGCACTTATATATAGTAGATTGAATCTAAAATAGTACACTGCGACTGCTAAAAATATTTCCAGAAATTAGATTGACTTTCCTAAGCGAGTTGTTCATACCTTATTCAATCTACTATAAAATCATAATTAAAGCTTTTTAAGAAATATGGAAAAACTATTCATTATGCTCCAGATGCTAAAGCTTAATCTAGCTGAATAATACAGATGGAACCTGCCCATTGGGTGGGTTTTTTGGTGTTTTAAGGAAACTACTAAACCAGAATTTTGGATTAAAACTATTATTTTGGGAGAGAAATCTCTAATTTCATAATCTGTAGGCAAACGCTTGCATTCCAGTTTTTATTGGATTATAATAGGTTGGTATAAAGCCTTCTGTAGTAATAAAATGTAGAAAGTAAGGATTTAGAATATTTGTAGTTAAAAATACAATGTTGCTATTCCTTGCGATAGGGAGATAGATATGGCAATGATAGAAGTGGAACATCTTCAGAAAAATTTTGTGAAGACTGTTAAGGAACCGGGCTTGAAGGGGGCTTTGCGCTCCTTTATTCATCCTGAAAAGCAGACCTTTGAAGCGGTTAAGGATTTAACCTTTGAGGTTCCTAAGGGACAGATTTTAGGTTTTATTGGTGCCAATGGTGCTGGAAAGTCGACAACCATCAAGATGTTGACAGGGATTTTGAAACCGACATCTGGCTTTTGTCGGATTAATGGTAAGATTCCGCAGGATAATCGCCAAGATTATGTCAAGGACATTGGGGTTGTCTTTGGACAAAGAACCCAGCTATGGTGGGATTTGGCGCTGCAAGAGACCTACACGGTTTTGAAAGAGATTTACGATGTGCCAGATTCGCTCTTTCATAAGCGCATGGACTTTTTGAATGAAGTCTTGGATTTGAAGGACTTTATCAAAGACCCAGTGCGGACTCTTTCACTAGGTCAACGGATGCGAGCAGACATTGCAGCTTCCTTGCTCCACAATCCCAAGGTTCTCTTTTTAGATGAGCCAACCATTGGTTTGGATGTTTCCGTCAAGGATAACATTCGTCGTGCCATTACCCAGATCAATCAGGAGGAAGAGACTACCATTCTCTTGACCACTCATGATCTGAGTGATATTGAGCAACTTTGTGATCGGATTTTCATGATTGACAAGGGGCAGGAGATTTTTGATGGAACGGTGAGCCAGCTCAAGGAGACCTTTGGCAAGATGAAGACTCTTTCCTTTGAACTAGTACCGGGTCAAAGTCATCTCCTTTCTCACTATGAAGGCCTGCCTGATATGACCGTTGATAGACAAGGAAATAGCCTTAATATTGAATTTGATAGTTCATGCTACCAGTCGGCTGATATTATCAAGCAAACCCTGTCTGATTTTGACATCCGCGATTTGAAGATGGTGGATACGGATATTGAGGATATTATCCGTCGCTTCTATCGAAAGGAGCTCTAAGATGGTCAAATTGTGGAGACGTTATAAACCCTTTATCAATGCAGGGATTCAGGAGTTGATTACCTATCGAGTCAACTTTATTCTTTATCGTATAGGCGATGTCATGGGTGCTTTTGTGGCCTTTTATCTCTGGAAGGCTGTCTTTGATTCTTCGCAAGAGTCTTTGATTCAGGGCTTTAGTATGGCAGATATCACCCTCTACATCATCATGAGTTTTGTGACAAATCTTCTGACTAGATCAGATTCGTCCTTTATGATTGGGGAGGAGGTCAAGGATGGTTCCATTATCATGCGATTGTTGAGACCAGTGCATTTTGCAGCCTCCTATCTTTTCACTGAGCTTGGTTCCAAGTGGTTGATTTTTATCTCTGTTGGCCTTCCATTTTTAAGTGTCATTGTCTTGATGAAAATCTTATCTGGGCAAGGGATTGTAGAAGTGCTGGGATTAACTGTCCTTTATCTCTTTAGCTTAACTCTGGCTTATCTGATTAACTTTTTCTTTAATATCTGCTTTGGATTTTCAGCCTTTGTGTTTAAAAATCTATGGGGTTCCAATCTACTCAAGACTTCCATAGTGGCCTTTATGTCTGGAAGTTTGATTCCCTTGGCTTTCTTTCCAAAGGTTGTTTCAGATATTCTGTCCTTCTTGCCTTTTTCATCCTTGATTTACACTCCGGTCATGATTATCGTTGGGAAATACGATGCCAGTCAGATTCTTCAGGCGCTCGCTTTGCAGTTTTTCTGGCTCTTAGTGATGGTGGGCTTGTCTCAGTTGATTTGGAAACGAGTCCAGTCCTTTATCACCATTCAAGGAGGTTAGTATGAAAAAATATCAACGCATGCATCTGATTTTTATCAGACAGTATATCAAACAAATCATGGAATACAAGGTGGATTTTGTGGTTGGTGTCTTGGGAGTTTTTTTAACTCAAGGCTTGAACCTCTTGTTTCTTAATGTCATCTTTCAACATATTCCATCCCTAGAAGGTTGGACCTTTCAAGAAATCGCCTTTATCTATGGTTTTTCCTTGATTCCTAAGGGATTGGACCATCTCTTTTTTGATAATCTCTGGGCATTGGGACAACGCTTGGTGAGAAAAGGGGAGTTTGACAAGTATCTGACTCGTCCCATCAATCCCCTCTTTCACATCCTAGTTGAGACCTTTCAGATTGATGCTTTGGGCGAGCTCTTGGTCGGTGGTATCCTACTGGGAACAACGGTGACTAGCATTGCTTGGACTCTTCCTAAATTTCTGCTTTTTCTAGTCTGCATACCATTTGCGACCTTGATTTATACTTCTTTGAAAATCGCGACAGCCAGTATCGCTTTTTGGACAAAGCAGTCAGGAGCAATGATTTACATTTTCTATATGTTTAATGATTTTGCTAAGTACCCGATTTCCATTTACAATTCTCTTCTTCGTTGGTTGATTAGCTTCATCGTGCCTTTTGCCTTTACGGCCTACTATCCTGCCAGCTATTTCTTGCAGGACAAGGATGTCTTCTTTAACATAGGAGGTTTGATGTTGATTTCCCTGGCTTTCTTTGTCATTTCCCTTAAACTTTGGGATAGGGGCTTAGATGCCTACGAAAGTGCGGGTTCCTAGGATAGATGTTATCAAAGCCTTGTATCAGGACAGGTTTTTCTAATAGAGATGAAAATATCTTAACATCTATTCTCAGAGTGCTATACTGTAAGTCTAATCACCGATTTAGCTTATACTCTTCGAAAATCTCTTCAAACCACGTCAGCTTCCATCTGCAACCTCAAAACAGTGTTTTGAGCAATCTGCGGCTAGCTTCCTAGTTTGCTTTTCATTGAGTATTAGTTGCTAGAGCAAGGCACTCGTAAAGCCTAGATCACAGGTGAATATATGATTGAAGATTTGCAAAATTAGATATGTAGAAAATAACCGTTAAGTCTAGTTCTTATCGGTTATTTATGTTGTTAAATAACATTGTTATTGCCTCAATTATGTCTGTCTTTGTGGTTCTGGTAGTGCTTCAACTTGATTGCTACTATTTTTGATGGTATGAATGTCCTTATAATGCATATCAGTTAAGTACGAAACTTTTGTATCATTTTTAACATATATTAAAAATAAAATTAACACACCTTAATTTTCCTTGACTTAAATTTTTTTAATTGATATACTATTTTCAGAGAGCTAACAATTATATATAAATGTACTACTCTATTTCCTAGATAATACTTAGTAAAACTTTTTATAACAAAGGCTAGCAAAGTTAAAGTTTTCTATCTATTGGAAGTTAAATAAATATGTAAGGAATTAAAATGAAAAAAAGTACAGTATTGTCACTAACCACAGCTGCAGTTATTTTAGCAGCATATGTCCCTAATGAGGTAGTTTTAGCAGACACACCTAGTTCTGAAGATGCTGTAACTATCTCTGATAAAGAAAAAGTAGTAGTAGGTAAACAAAAAGAAAACAAAGAAAAACATGAAGATATTCATAATGCTATAGAAACTTCAAAGGATACTGAAGAGAAGAAAACAACAGTTATTGAGGAAAAAGAAGTTGTTAGTAAAGAATCTGTGATAGATAATAAAACTAACAACGAAAAAGCAACAAGCAAAAAAGAAGATTCCAATCAATCACAAGGAGATAATGCAGACTCGTCTGCAAGTAAAAACACAGAAAGTCCCAAAAAAGAAGATAGACTTGTCTATATTGCTGAATTTAAAGATAAAGAATCTGGAGAAAAAGCAATCAAGGAATTATCCAATCTTAAGGATACAAAAGTTTTATATACTTATGATACGGTTTTTAATGGTGTTGCAATAGAAACAACTCCAGATAATCTGGACAAAATTAAACTAATAGAAGGTATCTCATCGGTTGAACGATCACAAAAAGTCCAACCAATGATGAATCATGCTAGAAAGGAAATTGGAGTTGAAGAGGCAATTGATTACCTAAAGTCTATCAATGCTCCATTTGGTAAAAATTTTGATGGTAGAGGTATGGTCATTTCAAATATCGATACCGGGACAGATTATAGGCATAAGGCCATGAGGATTGATGATGATGCTAAAGACTCAATGAGATTTAAAAAAGAAGACTTAAAAGGTACTGATAAAAATTTCTGGTTGAGTGATAAAATTCCTCATGCTTTCAATTATTATAATGGTGGTAAAATTACTGTAGAAAAAGCTGATGATGGAAGCGATTATTTTGATCCCCATGGGATGCATATTGCTGGAATTCTTGCGGGAAATGATACTGAACAAGATATCAAAAACTTTAACGGAATAGATGGAATTGCGCCTAATGCACAGATTTTCTCTTATAAAATGTACTCTGACGCAGGCTCTGGGTTCGCAGGGGATGAAACAATGTTTCATGCTATTGAAGATTCTATCAAACACAATGTCGATGTTGTTTCGGTATCATCTGGCTTTACAGGAACAGGTCTTGTAGGTGAGAAATATTGGGAAGCTATTAGAGCGTTAAGAAAAGCAGGCATTCCAATGGTTGTAGCTACGGGTAACTATGCAACTTCTGCTTCAAGTTCTTCATGGGATTTAGTGGCAAATAATAATCTGAAAATGACCGACACTGGAAATGTAACACGAACTGCAGCACATGAAGATGCGATAGCGGTCGCTTCTGCTAAAAATCAAACAGTTGAGTTTGATAAAGTTAACATAGGTGGAGAAAGTTTTAAATACAGAAATATAGGTGCCTTTTTCGATAAGAATAAAATCATAACAAATGAAGATGGTTCAAAAGCTCCTAGTAAATTGAAATTTGTATATATAGGCAAAGGTCAAGACCAAGATTTGATAGGATTGAATCTTAAGGGCAAAATTGCAGTAATGGATAGAATTTATACAAAGGATTTAAAAAATGCTTTTAAACGAGCAACGGATAAGGGCGCACGCGCCATTATGGTTGTAAATACTGTAAATTACTACAATAGAGATAATTGGACAGAGCTTCCAGCTATGGGATATGAGGAGGATGAAGGAACGACTAGTCAAGTTTTCTCAATTTCAGGAGATGATGGTGTAAAGTTATGGAACATGATTAACCCTGATAAAAAAACTAAAGTCAAAAGAAATAATAAAGAAGATTTTAAAGATAAATTGGAGCAATACTATCCAATTGATATGGCAAGCTATAATTCTAATAAACCGAATGTAGGTGACGAAAAAGAGATTGACTTTAAGTTTGCACCTGACACCGACAAAGAACTGTATAAAGAAGATATCATAGTTCCAGCAGGGTCCACATCTTGGGGACCGAGAACAGATTTACTTTTAAAACCTGATGTTTCAGCACCTGGTAAAAATATTAAATCCACTCTCAATGTCATTAATGGGAAATCAACTTATGGCTATATGTCAGGGACTAGTATGGCAACTCCAATCGTGGCAGCTTCTACTGTTTTGATTAGACCAAAGTTAAAGGAAATGCTTGAAAGACCTGTATTGAAAAATCTTAAGGGAGATGACAAAATAGATCTTACAAGTCTTACAAAAATAGCCCTACAAAATACTGCACGCCCTATGATGGATGCGACTTCTTGGAAAGAAAAAAGTCAATACTTTGCATCACCTAGACAACAGGGGGCAGGGCTAATTAATGTTGCCAATGCTTTGAGAAATGAAGTCGTAGCGACTTTCAAAAACACGGATTCTAAAGGTTTGGTAAACTCTTATGGTTCTATTTCTCTTAAAGAAATAAAAGGAGATAAAAAATATTTTACAATTAAGCTTCACAATACATCAAACAGACCTTTGACCTTTAAAGTTTCAGCATCTGCTATAACTACAGATGCTCTAACTGACAGACTAAAACTGGATGAAACATATAAAGACGAAAAATCTCCAGATGGGAAGCAAATTGTTCCAGAAATTCACCCAGAAAAAATTAAAGGAGCAAATATCACATTTGAGCATGACACTTTCACTATAGGTCCAAATTCTAGCTTTGATTTAAATGCGGTTATAAACGTTGGAGAGGCTAAAAACAAAAATAAATTTGTAGAATCATTTATTCATTTTGAATCAGTGGAAGAAATGGAAGCTCTAAACTCCAATGGTAAGAAAACAAACTTCCAACCATCTTTATCAATGCCTCTAATGGGATTTGCTGGGAATTGGAACCACGAACCAATCCTTGATAAATGGGCTTGGGAAGAAGGATCAAAATCAAAAACAATGGAAGGTTATGATGATGATGGTAAACCAAAAATTCCAGGAACCTTAAATAAGGGAATTGGTGGAGAACATGGTATAGATAAATTTAATCCAGCAGGAGTTATACAAAATAGAAAAGATAAAAATATAACATCGCTTGATCAAAATCCAGAATTGTTTGCTTTCAATAACGAAGGGATCAACTCACCATCATCAAGTGGTTCTAATATTGCCAAAATTTATCCTTTAGATTCAAATGGAAATCCTCAAGATGCTCAACTTGAAAGAGGATTAACACCTTCTCCACTTGTATTAAGAAGTGCAGAAGAAGGAATGATTTCAATAGTAAATACAAATAAAGAGGGAGAAAATCAAATAGACTTAAAAGTCATTTCGAGAGAACACTTTATTAAAGGAATTTTAAACTCTAAAAGAAATGATGCAAAGGGAATCAAATCTTCTAAGCTAAAAGTTTGGGGTGACTTGAAATGGGATGGACTCATCTATAACCCTAGAGGTAGAGAAGAAAATGCACCAGAAAGTAATGATAAGCAAGATCCTGCTACTAAGATAAGAGGTCAATTTGAACCGATTGCAGAAGGTCAATATTTCTATAAATTTAAATATAGATTAACTAAGGATTACCCATGGCAGGTTTCCTATATTCCTGTAAAAATTGATAACACAGCCCCTAAGATTGTTTCGGTTGATTTTTCAAATCCTGAAAAAATTAAGCTGATCACAAAGGATACTTATCACAAGGTAAAAGAGCAATACAAGAATGAAACGTTATTTGCTAGAGATCAAAAAGAACATCCTGAAAAATTTGACGAGATTGCCAACGAAGTTTGGTATGCTGGCGCCGCTCTTGTTAATGAAGATGGAGAGGTTGAGAAAAATCTTGAAGTAACTTATGCAGGTGAGGGTCAAGGAAGAAATAGGAAACTTGACAAAGACGGAAATACCATTTATGAAATTAATGGTGCAGGAGATTTAAGAGGAAAAATCATTGAAGTCATTGCATTAGATGGCTCTAGCAATTTCACAAAGATTCATAGAATTAAATTTGCTGATCATGCTGATGAAAAGGGGATGATTTCCTATTATCTAGTAGATCCTGATCAAGATTCATCTAAATACCAAAAGCTTGGCGAGATTTCCGAATCTAAATTTAAAAATTTAGAAAATAGAAAAGAGGATAGTCTTAAAAAAGATACAACTGAAGTAGAACATCATCAAGAAAATGAAGAGGCTATCGAAGAAAAATCTAGCTTTACTATCAATAAAGCCATTTCAACAATTAGAGACTTTGAAAGCAAAGACTTAAAGAAACTCATTAAAAAGAAATTTAGAGAAGTTGATGACTTTACAAGTGAAACTGGTAAGAGAATAGAGGAATACGATTATAAATACGATGATAAGGGAAATATCATTGCTTATGACGATGGTAGTGCCTTAGAATATGAAACTGAAAAACTTGACGAAATCAAATCAAAAATTTATGGTGTTCTAAGCCCGTCTAAAGATGGACACTTTGAAATTCTTGGAAAGATAAGTAATGTTTCTAAAAATGCCAAGGTATATTATGGCAATAATTATAAATCGATAGAAATCAAAACGACCAAGTATGATTCACATTCAAAAACGATGACATTTGATTTATACGCTAATATTAATGATATTGTGGATGGATTAGCTTTTGCAGGAGATATGAGATTCTTTGTTAAAGATGATGATCAGATAAAAGCTGAAACTAAAATTAGAATGCCTGAAAAAAATAAGGAAACTAAAGCAGAATATCCCTATGCATCAAGTTATGGGAATGTAATAGAATTAGGAGAAGGAGATCTTTCAAAAAATAAACCAAACAATTTAACGGACATGGAATCTGGTAAAATCTATTCTGATTCAGAAAAACAACAATATCTATTAAAGGATAACATCATTCTAAGAAAAGGCTATGCACTAAAAGTGACTACCTATAATCCTGGAAAAACGGATATGTTAGAAGGAAATGGAGTTTATAGCCAGGAAGATATAGCAAAAATCCAAAAGGCCAATCCTAATCTAAGAGTCTTATCAGAAAAAATAATTTATGCTGATAGTAGAAATGTTGAAGATGGAAGAAGTACTCAATCAGTATTAATGTCGGCTTTGGACGGCTTTAACATTGTAAGGTATCAAGTGTTTACCTTTAAAATGAATGATAAAGGGGAAGCAATCGATAAAGATGGAAATCTTGTGACAGATTCTTCTAAACTTGTATTATTTGGTAAGGATGGTAAAGAGTACACAGGAGAGGATAAGTCCAATGTAGAAGCTATAAAAGAAGATGGCTCTACGTTATTTATTGATGCAAAACCAGTAAATCTTTCAATGGACAAGAACTACTTTAATCCATCTAAATCTAATAAAATTTATGTACGAAATCCAGAATTCTATTTAAGAGGTAAGATTTCTGATAAGGGTGGTTTTAACTGGGAGTTGAGAGTTAATGAATCGGTTGTAGATAATTATTTAATCTATGGAGATTTACACATTGATAACACTAGAGATTTTAACATTAAGCTTAATGTTAAAGACGGTGACATCATGGACTGGGGAATGAAAGACTATAAAGCAAACGGATTTCCAGATAAGGTAACAGATATGGATGGAAATGTTTATCTTCAAACTGGCTATAGCGATTTGAATGCGAAAGCGGTTGGAGTACACTATCAATTTTTATATGATAATGTTAAACCAGAAGTAAACATTGATCCTAAGGGAAATACTAGTATCGAATATGCTGATGGAAAATCTGTAGTCTTTAATATCAATGATAAAAGAAATAATGGATTCGATGGTGAGATTCAAGAACAACATATTTATGTAAATGGAAAAGAATACAAATCATTTGATGATATTAAACAAATAGCAGATAAGACACTAAACATTAAGATTCTTGTAAAAGATTTTGCAAGAAATACGACCGTAAAAGAATTCATTTTAAACAAAGATACGGGAGAGGTAAGTGAGTTAAAACCTCATACGGTAACTGTGACCATTCAAAATGGAAAAGAAATGAGTTCAACGATAGTGTCGGAAGAAGATTTCATTTTACCTGTCTATAAGGGTGAATTAGAAAAAGGATATCAATTTGATGGCTGGGAAATTGCTGGTTTCGAAGGTAAAAAAGACACTGGCTATGTTCTTAATCTATCAAAAGATACCCTTATAAAACCTGTATTCAAGAAAATAGAGGAGAAAAAGGAGGAGGAAAATAAACCTACTTTTGATGTATCGAAAAAGAAAGATAAGGTGCAAGTAAATCATAATCAATTAGATGAAAGTCACAGAAAAGAGGATTTCCAAAGAGAACATCATTCACACAAATCTGATTCAACTAAGGATGTTACAGCTACAGTTCCTGATAAAAATGATAAAAACTTTGAAAATAAGAAGGAAGTTTATCTTAATGAACCAGAGAATATAGCTAATAAACATACCAATATCGATAGTAAATCGGATACTAACAATTCTGATAGATTGCCAAAAACCGGAACAGTTAGAGAAGGTTTTACACCATTCATTGCTGGAATAATGTTTACCGTAGGTGCATTTCTTGGATTGAAGAAAAAAGATCAAGATTAGGACAAAAGCTATAGAAAAATGGTTTGTGTACTGAGATGGTGTGATGATGAAACAGTTTTGTGACAATAGCCATTTGTAACTCAATTATTTAGTTTACTTTACTATAGATACTCTTTTAGAATGTATTAATGTACTTAATTTAGATAACAAAAAATCTTCTTATTACAGATAGGAAGATTTTTTGGATTCTACCAATTTCATAAAATACTGTATTGAACTATAGAATAAAAATACTGTTGAATCGGCAAAGTGAAGAAGCTCATTAGGCTTCTTTTCTTTTATCTTAACTATTCAACCACTTAGACCGAGATTGAGACCAGATAGGCAAAAGAACTTGTTCTTGAAAATGACCTCTGTTATAATGATTTTTGTAAGGGACGGGAGGTGTCACTATCAGATAAGTCAAGTTCCTAAAAAAATTGGAGATAAAGAAATGAAAAAGTTATTGGGGATTGTATTTTTAGTAGCAGCAGCGACAGTAGTGTATTTTGCTTCTGTTGGCTGGCCAAGTTTGGATGTCAACCTCTGGTCATTGATTCCGGTAGGGCTGTTCCTCTTTTTCACACTAGAGAATCTTTTGAAAAAGGATTACAAGGCTAGTCTGATGTGTTTGATTATTGCCTTTATCATCGCAAATGCAATTTTGGACCTTTTGCCAATTTCAAGTGGCTTGGTGATTGGAGCAGGTGTACTGGCTTGTGTAGGTATTGGTTACCTCTTTCCTGATAAAGAAGGAAAATAATACTCTTCGAAAATCTCTTCAAACCACGTCAGCTTCCATCTGCAACCTCAAAACAGTGTTTTGAGCTGACTTCGTCAGTTCTATCTACAACCTCAAAGCAGTGCTTTGAGCAACCTGCGGCTAGCTTCCTAGTTTGCTTTTTGATTTTCATTGAGTATAAGTATTATTAAAAAAGATATAAAGAAAAAACACTTCAATCACTGTATTTCAGTTTGATTGAGGTGTTTTCGATTTAGTTTTTTATTTCTGAGCCATCAATTCAACAATCATCTCGATATACATGACAAGGGTTAATAAGAATCCTGCACGCCAGAAGAATTTGATGAATTTAGGATAGTAAAAGCTGCGTTTTTTCAAAAGGAAGAAAAAAACGAGAATAATGGCTAGGAGTGAGAGGGCTAGGCCCAGTCTAGGGAGGAAATTATGGGTAAAGGTTTTAGCTGTGATTAAGTAGTACTCAAATACCAAGACTGGAAAAGCCAAATCCGCAAAGTTTCGTCCTAGTTTTTTTAATCTAAAAAGTTTGGTTATGATAATGCAGACGACTAAGGTCAGTATCAATAATAAAATAGATGCTAATTTCATTAAAATCATACCCATATTGTATCATAAAAAATCGCTAAAGGAAACGAGAAACAGAGGAATTTATAGGAAAGTCAGGCTTTTGAGATTGTGGGTGTTTTTTGTTATAATGAAAGTTATGAAATCTTATAATACCTTGAATGATTATTATCGAAAACTCTTTGGAGAAAAGACCTTTAAAGTCCCTATTGATGCGGGGTTTGACTGTCCCAATCGTGATGGGACTGTGGCTCATGGAGGCTGTACTTTTTGTACGGTTTCAGGTTCTGGAGATGCTATCGTAGCACCAGATGCGCCTATCCGTGAGCAATTTTATAAGGAAATTGACTTTATGCACCGCAAGTGGCCAGATGTGCAGAAGTATCTGGTTTATTTTCAAAATTTTACCAACACCCATGAAAAGGTGGAAGTCATCCGAGAGCGCTATGAGCAGGCTATCAATGAGCCAGGTGTAGTAGGAATCAATATCGGAACACGGCCAGACTGTTTACCAGACGAAACCATTGAATATTTGGCTGAGTTATCGGAGCGCATGCATGTGACGGTTGAATTGGGCTTGCAGACCACTTATGAAGCAACCTCTGATCTGATTAACCGTGCCCATTCCTATGAGTTGTACGTGGAAACGGTCAAGCGTTTGAGAAAGTATCCAAAAATTGAGATTGTTTCTCATTTGATCAATGGACTTCCTGGTGAAACCCATGAGATGATGATTGAAAATGTCCGCCGCTGTGTCACGGATAACGATATTCAAGGGATTAAACTGCATTTGCTTCACCTGATGACCAATACGCGTATGCAACGGGATTACCACGAAGGACGCTTGCAGTTGATGAGTCAGGACGAATATGTCAAGATCATCTGTGACCAACTGGAAATTATTCCCAAGCATATTGTCATCCATCGAATTACAGGAGATGCACCTAGAGATATGCTGATTGGGCCTATGTGGAGCCTCAATAAATGGGAAGTCCTCAACAGCATTGAGATGGAGATGCGACGTCGTGGAAGCGTTCAAGGATGCAAGGCTGTAAAACAGGAGTTTGAAAATGAAAAGACCACTTGAGATGGCACATGATTTTTTGGCTGAGGTAGTGACAAAAGAGGATATCGTAGTGGATGCGACTATGGGAAATGGTCATGACACGCTTTTTTTAGCCAAACTAGCCAAGAAAGTCTATGCCTTTGATATTCAGGAGCAAGCCTTGGAAAAGACCCAAGAGCGTTTGCATCAGGCTGGCCTGACAAATGCCCAGTTAATCTTGCAAGGTCATGAGACACTGGACCAGTTTGTGACAGAAGCCAAGGCAGGGATTTTTAATCTGGGCTATTTGCCGTCAGCTGATAAGTCAGTAATCACCAGACCACAGACAACGATTGAAGCATTAGAAAAGTTATGCCACTTGCTGGTCAAAGGGGGACGGATTGCCATTATGATCTACTATGGTCATGAAGGAGGCGACCTCGAGAGGGATGCTGTTTTGGATTTTGTCAGTCAGTTGAACCAACAAGAGTACACAGTTGCCATTTACCGAACTTTAAACCAAGTCAACAACCCACCGTTTTTAGTAATGATTGAAAAATTAGAGAGATATAGACATGGATAAACAATACCTACGTGAAAAGCTGGATGCCATGCGCCAGAATTTTGTTGAATCAACCCACCACGAACGAGCGGTGGGTGTGTTAGACCAAGCACACATGAGCAAAAAAATGCTTAAAATCAAGAAAAAATTAGTTGCTCTTGAAATGGAACGGTGCCAGAGAAAAATTGAGCACAAAGATTGTTCCAAGATTGACCAAAAAATCAAAGAGCAGAAGGAGATATTTGAATCCTGTTGTAAAAAAGATTAAGGAGGACGTGCGTGGAATTACTGATTTACCTAATCCTATTTTTACTGGTCTTGATTGTCTCAAGTACAACCAATAAGCTCCTGCCCTTTTTGCCTCTTCCTTTGGTGCAAATTCTTTTGGGAATTGTGATTGGTCTCTTTTTACCCAATACCGACTTTCACCTCAATACAGAGTTGTTTTTGGCCCTGGTTATTGGGCCCTTGCTTTTTCGAGAGTCGGAAGAAGCGGACATTACAGCTATTTTAAAACACTGGCGAATCATTGTTTATCTCATATTTCCAGTGATTTTCATCTCGACCCTGAGTTTGGGTGGCTTGGCCCATCTTCTTTGGCTCAGTCTTCCCTTGGCGGCTTGCTTGGCTGTTGGGGCAGCCCTTGGACCTACGGATTTGGTGGCCTTTGCCTCTCTTTCGGAGCGCTTTAGCTTTCCTAAGCGCGTGTCCAATATCCTTAAAGGTGAAGGACTCTTGAATGATGCTTCTGGTTTGGTTTCCTTTCAGGTAGCTTTGACAGCTTGGACAACTGGAGCCTTTTCCCTTGGGCAAGCGAGTAGTTCGCTCATCTTTTCAATCCTAGGCGGTTTTTTGATTGGCTTTTTAACAGCCATGACCAACCGTTTCCTCCACAGTTTCTTACTTAGTGTGCGAGCAACGGATATTGCCAGTGAACTTTTATTAGAATTGAGTTTGCCTCTGGTGACCTTCTTCCTGGCAGAAGAAGTCCATGTTTCAGGGATTATTGCCGTTGTGGTTGCTGGGATTTTAAAGGCAAGCCGTTTTAAGAAAATTACGCTCCTCGAAGCCCAAGTGGATACGGTGACCGAGACGGTCTGGCATACAGTGAACTTTATGCTCAACGGTTCTGTCTTTGTGATTTTAGGGATGGAGCTGGAAATGATAGCAGAACCTATCTTGACCAATCCAATCTATAATCCCTTACTTTTATTGCTATCTCTTGTCGCCCTTACCTTTGTCCTCTTTGCCATTCGTTTTGTCATGATTTATGGCTACTATGCCTATAGGACTAGACGTCTCAAGAAAAAGCTAAATAAGTATATGAAGGACATGCTTCTTTTGACCTTCTCAGGTGTCAAAGGAACGGTGTCGATTGCTACGATTCTTCTGATACCAAGTAATCTAGAGCAGGAGTATCCTCTCTTGCTTTTCCTTGTCGCAGGTGTGACGCTTGTAAGCTTTTTAACAGGTCTCTTGGTCTTGCCTCATCTTTCTGATGAACAGGAAGAAAGCAAGGATTATCTCATGCATATCGCCATTTTGAATGAGGTTACTTCGGAGTTAGAAAAAGAACTTGAAACTCATAAGAATAAGCTCCCTCTCTATGCAGCTATTGACAATTACCATGGACGAATAGAGAATCTTATCTTGAGTCAAGAAAATAAGGGGGCTCAAGAAGACTGGGAGACCTTGAAACTTCTCATCCTCAGTATTGAAAGTGATGGTCTGGAACAGGCCTACGAAGAAGGCAAGATGAGTGAGCGTGCCTATCGAGTCTACCAACGTTATCTGAAAAACATGGAACAAGGTATCAATCGTAAGTTTGCTTCACGAGTGACCTATTATTTCCTTGTTTCCTTGCGGATTTTACGTTTTCTCCTTCACGAAGTCTTTACCTTAGGCAAGACCTTCCGTAGTTGGAAAAATGAAGAATCACAGAAACTCAGAGCCCTTGACTATGACCAAATTGCAGAGCTCTATCTAGAAAATACAGAGATGATTATCGAAAGTTTGGAGAACCTAAAAGGGGTTTATAAGAGTTCTTTAATCAGCTTCATGCAGGATTCTCGTCTCCGAGAAACAGCTATCATCACCAGTGGTGCCTTTGTCGAACGGGTTATCAATCGCGTCAAGCCCAACAATATCGATGAAATGCTGAGAGGCTATTATTTGGAGCGCAAGTTGATTTTCGAATACGAAGAGAAACGATTGATTACGACCAAGTATGCCAAGAAGTTACGACAAAATGTCAATAACTTAGAGAACTATTCCTTGAAGGAAGCTGCCAATACCCTGCCTTATGATATGATGGAATTGGTAAGAAGAAATTAGTTAATACTCTTCGAAAATCTCTTCAAACCACGTCAGCTCTATCTGCAACCTCAAAACAGTGTTTTGAGCAACCTGCGGCTAGCTTCCTAGTTTGCTCTTTGATTTTCATTGAGTATAAGATTGTAAATAAAGGAGTATGATATGAAGAAGTGGTGGAAAGAGCTGATAGACAAGCCTTTAGTAAAAGCTTTTTTGCATTATTATCAAGCATCAGATAGTGAGTTGACCAGTGTCGCAGTAGCCTACTATTGGTTGATTTCGATTTTTCCCCTGCTTTTGGTGGTGGTCAATATCCTCCCTTATTTTCAGATTCCAGTTTCTAATTTTTTAAAGGTTGTCAATGAATTTTTGCCGGATACCATGTATGATGTGGTGGCAAAGATTATTACAGAAGTGCTGACCCAACCGTCAACGGGCTTATTGAGTTTTGCGGTTTTGTCAGCCCTCTGGACCTTTTCAAAATCCATGAATTTCCTACAGAAAGCCTTTAATAAAGCTTACGGAGTAGCTAAAAATCGTGGAATGATTTCCCATCAACTCATGAGTTTGTTTGTCAGTTTTGGCTTGCAGATTCTCTTCGCCTTAGCTCTGTTTTTGAGTGTCTTTGGGCGAATGCTTCTCAACCTTATCAAAAGCTACTGGAAATCGGATAGTCCTCTCTTTGATTATCTGCAAGACCTAACAGGCCCCTTGATTTATGCCTTGATTTTCGCTATCTTGGTCATGCTTTATTATTTCCTGCCTAATGTTACGGTCCGACGGATTCGCTATGTATTACCAGGTAGTGTCTTTGTCATGCTGACTCTGGTCTTACTACTTAATATCTTTTCAGTCTATGTCAACAATTATGTCAATCACATCGTGGACGTCCGTTTTTTTAGTTCCATCGTCGTGGTGGTCATGATGTTCTGGTTTATTCTCATCGCTAAGATTTTGATTGTCGGTGCGGTAATCAATGCTAGTGTGCAGAGTTTGAAAGATCCGAGCTTTAGAATAAATTAATTCATTTTTTATCCATAACAAAACGCATAATATGAAAATTCCACGAGGTCAACTATAGTCAGAAAGCTGAACAACAAGCCAAAACGCC
>CAUTXU010000008.1:0-24141 GCA_963542415.1 uncultured Streptococcus sp. | reverse complement strand
ACATTCACTTGGGAGTTGGTCCAGCCATCGAAGATGGTTTCTACTACGATACTGACAACACTGCTGGTCAAATCTCTAACGAAGACCTTCCTCGTATCGAAGAAGAAATGCAAAAAATTGTCAAAGAAAACTTCCCATCAATCCGTGAAGAAGTGACTAAAGATGAGGCCCGTGAAATCTTCAAAAACGACCCTTACAAATTAGAATTGATTGAAGAACACTCAGAAGACGAAGGTGGTTTGACTATCTACCGTCAGGGTGAATACGTGGACCTTTGCCGTGGTCCTCACGTCCCATCAACAGGCCGTATCCAAATCTTCCACCTTCTTAACGTAGCTGGTGCTTACTGGCGTGGAAATAGCGACAACGCTATGATGCAACGTATCTACGGTACAGCTTGGTTTGACAAGAAAGACTTGAAAAACTACCTTCAAATGCGTGAAGAAGCCAAAGAACGTGACCACCGTAAACTTGGTAAAGAGCTTGACCTCTTCATGATTTCTCAAGAGGTTGGTCAAGGGCTTCCATTCTGGTTGCCAAATGGTGCGACTATCCGTCGTGAATTGGAACGCTATATCGTTGACAAGGAGTTGGCTTCTGGCTACCAACACGTCTACACTCCACCACTTGCGTCTGTTGAGCTTTACAAGACTTCTGGTCACTGGGATCATTACCAAGAAGATATGTTTCCAACTATGGACATGGGTGACGGGGAAGAATTTGTCCTTCGTCCAATGAACTGTCCGCACCACATCCAAGTCTTCAAACACCATGTTCACTCTTACCGTGAGTTACCAATCCGTATCGCTGAAATCGGTATGATGCACCGTTACGAAAAATCTGGTGCCCTCACTGGTCTTCAACGTGTGCGTGAAATGTCTCTCAACGACGGTCACCTCTTTGTTACTCCAGAACAAATCCAAGAAGAATTCCAACGTGCTCTTCAGTTGATTATCGATGTTTATGAAGACTTCAACTTGACTGAATACCGCTTCCGCCTCTCTCTTCGTGACCCTCAAGATACTCACAAGTACTTTGATAACGATGAGATGTGGGAAAATGCTCAAACCATGCTTCGTGCAGCCCTTGATGAAATGGGCGTGGACTACTTTGAAGCCGAAGGTGAAGCAGCCTTCTACGGACCAAAATTGGATATTCAAGTTAAGACAGCTCTTGGAAAAGAAGAAACTCTTTCTACTATCCAACTTGACTTCTTGCTTCCAGAACGCTTCGACCTCAAATACATCGGAGCTGATGGCGAAGAGCACCGTCCAGTTATGATCCACCGCGGAGTTATCTCAACTATGGAACGCTTCACAGCTATCTTGATTGAGAACTACAAGGGTGCCTTCCCAACATGGCTTGCACCACACCAAGTAACCCTCATCCCAGTATCTAACGAAAAACACGTGGACTACGCTTGGGAAGTAGCTAAGAAACTCCGTGATCGTGGTGTCCGTGCAGATGTAGATGAACGCAATGAAAAAATGCAGTTCAAGATCCGTGCTTCACAAACAAGCAAGATTCCTTACCAATTGATCGTTGGGGACAAGGAAATGGAAGACGGAACAGTCAACGTTCGTCGCTACGGCCAAAAAGAAACACAAACTGTCTCAGTAGATGATTTTGTTCAAGCTATCCTAGCTGATATCGCCAACAAATCACGAGTTGAGAAATAAGAGATAAAACCTAGGATAAAATCCTAGCTACCTAAAAAGCAACAACTAAAACAGCTGTTGCTTTTTTATATTTTATTTGACCTGAGCTAGTAGTGATTGGTCAAAGCACCACACAAGATTTGCTTTCATGGGTTAGATAAGGTCAATATCCTCATTCCTTGTCTGCTTCATTTTCTTTTACGAGATCTTTTTGTGAATCTTTTTCAGAGAGTTTTTGATCGATATACTTGTTAATGGTTTCATAAAATTCCTTGGTCATCTCACTATCTAATTTTGTCGAATTATGGACTTGATTGACTTTCAATTGAACAGATTGAATACCGTAAGAGGCTTGTTTTTGGTGGAGCGTTTCTAATTCTTCTTCTGAAATCGGATCTCCAACAACCGTCAAGACCAATTCATTGTTCCTTGACTTGTAGACTTGATTAATGACCGTATGATTGGCGAACTCTTTTCCTACAAACTGTTTGATTCCTTCTTTTCGCGCTTGATCTATCGTCAGAGTGACTGCTGAATAGCTGGCTGGAAGAATCAATAATACAATCAAGGATATCAACCCAATTCTCATTTTAATATTTAGCTCTTTAAATGAACTTAAGGGAGATTTTCTCATCAAAATTCTTGTTCCAACAATGTTGATTAGCATGATAAAGACACAGTTGATCAAGAAAAGATAGAGAGCTCCAAATAAAAATCGTACATTTCCATTAGCTAAACCGTAACCTGCAGTACAGATAGGTGGCATCAGAGCTGTTGCAATGGCTACTCCTGGCACGATATTGTTTGCTTCTTTTTTCCTTGACCCAATTACACCTGCTATCCCACCAGCAATAGCAATGAGAACATCCCAAATGGTTGGAGAGGTTCGTGCAATCAATTCGCTACTTTCATAAGATAAGGGAGAAATCCAGAAATACAGAGTCGAGACAAGCAAGCTGACCAATACTTGGGTAAATAAAACCTCTAAAGATTGCTTGATTAAACGCGTATCAAAAATAGCTAAACCAAATCCGAGTCCAACAATCGGTGTCATAAGAGGGGAAATCAGCATGGCTCCAATAATGACAGCTGTTGAATTCATATTTAGACCTATAGAGGCAATAAAAATCGCACACATCAAAATCACTGTATCTCTTAATCGAACATGAAGATCATCATATAATTTCTCACGGTATTCACGTGTTGAATAGTTTCCGGTCATTGGTTACTCCTTTTATTTTATATAATCTTGTTTCTGCATGGATGATGGTAGAGAGACTTCTGTCCAATCTTACATATTTTTCTTCTCACCTGTTATTCTTTTGAAAATTATCCTTTAAGTATCCGTCAGTCCATCCTTAACATTATATCAAAAATTTTACAGTCTTTCTCTGACGAAATCTATCAATTGAATAGATAGAGAAAGTTAGCGTCAACCTCATGGTATCATCGACTACTTCAATAACCTCTAGAATCAAACTAAGCATATGATAAGCAAAGGCCAATGGAGAAATGTAAAAATTACAGGAAGAAAGAAAGAAAACTGTCAAGATTTGCTTGTTATTGGTTTACTTAATCTGCTTTTGATCTAGACCTACCTTTTCGTTCGTGGTCTTCATATCCCTCAGAGATTTGTTTATAGTAGATAAAATAATTTACTAGGATACACGGTTAAAGATAAAAAAGCCCAGTTATCTTATCCTGGGCTCTTATCTATCATGCTCACTCAAGGACTAGGTTCACTTGAGCAAACTGAATCCGTACTATCGTTCCTTCTCCAACCTCAGACTCGATACGAATCTGATGACCCAGTTCTTCAGAAATTTTCTTAGATAGATAGAGGCCAAGTCCAGATGACTGCTGGGTTAGGCGTCCATTATATCCTGAGAAACCACGTTCAAAGACTCGGAGGACATCACTGTTTTTTATCCCGATTCCCGTATCCTTGATACAGAGTTCCTGGCCTTCCATATAAATCTCCAGACCACCTTCCTTGGTGTACTTGAGACTATTTGAGATAATTTGCTCAATAACCACTAGTAACCACTTTTTATCCGTCACGATTTCTTTATCAAGGTCATGTAGATTGACATTTAAGCCTTTTTGAATAAAGAAAAGAGCGTATTTACGGATTATTTCCTTTACCAAGTCCTCAATTCGAACCTGCTTTAAGACCAAATCATCATGGAAACTTTCTAAACGCAGATACTGTAAAACTAGATTGGTATAGGAGTCGATTTTGAAAATTTCCTGTTCCAACTGCTGCTTCAATTGACGGTCGGCTACTTCTGCAACTAAGAGTTGACCGGCTGCAATTGGAGTCTTAATCTGATGGGCCCACAAGGTATAGTAATCCAGCAAATCCGTCAGTTTTCTTTCGGCATCTGACCTTTGCTGATAGAGTTCCATCTCACGCGCTTCTAATTTTTCTGCTAAAGCTACTTCCAAAGGAGACTGGGCTTCTCTCTCCTCGTAGAGAATTTCCTGACGATAAACCTGCATCTCCACCAATATGTCCCAAGTGAAAAATAAGATGGTTACAAAGCAACATAAGAGGAAAAAGTAGAGAAAGTAAGTTCCTAAACTTGCAAATAAAAACTGAAAAAGCAAAACTAGAAATGCTAAAGCAAGCAGATAAACAAACAGACGACTACGGGAACGCAGATAGGCTAGAAAAAATGGTTTCCAATCAAGCATGCTTCAATCCGTACCCTATCCCTTTCTTGGTCTCGATAAATCCTACCAAGCCCTGTTCTTCCAACTTTTTACGCAAACGAGCCACATTGACAGAGAGGGTATTATCATCAATGAAAAAGTCACTGTTCCAAAGTTCCCGCATCAGGTCATCACGTGCTACGATATTGCCTGCATGCTCAAACAAAACGCGTAAAATCTGGAATTCGTTCTTGGTCAAATTCAAGACTTGCCCTTGATAATGTAAATCCATGGATTTGGTATTGAGGATAACACCAGCATATTCCAGTAAACTCTCGTCACGCCCAAACTCATAGGAACGGCGCAACAAGCCCTGAACCTTGGCTAAAAGAACCTGCTGGTCAAAAGGCTTGGTCACAAAGTCATCCGCCCCCATATTGATTGCCATGACAATATCCATAGCCTGGTCTCTCGAAGACAGAAACATGATAGGCACCTTGGAAATCTTGCGAATTTCCTGACACCAGTGATAACCATTAAACAAGGGCAGGCCAATATCCATGAGGACCAGATGAGGCTCCGACTGAACAAATAAACTCAAAACTTCCATAAAGTCTTCTACCAAGACCACTTCAAATCCCCATTCAGAGAGCATTTTCCCGACCTGTTGACGAATAACCTGATCATCTTCTACTAATAAAATCTTGTGCATGCGCTCCTCCTTTTCTATTATTATAACAGATTTTTCCATGCTAGAAGGTCTGAAACTGAATTTGAAATAGCTTGTTTTTAGCCAACAAAGTGAGGCAACCCTACTAGCTAATTTGAGGGAAATTTGATAAGATAAATAAAAAGAAAGGAGCTCTTATGGCCAATATTTTTGATTATCTGAAAGATGTCGCACACGATTCCTTTTACGACCTTCCTTTGAATGAGCTAGACATTCTAGCCTTAACAGAAATCACCTACCTCTCCTTTGATAATCTGGTCTCCACAGCTCCTCAGCGACTTTTAGACCTGGCACCTCAGGTTCCAAGGGAACCTAACATGTTGACCAGCAAAAATCGCCTCCAGCTATTAGATGAACTAGCTCAACACAAACGCTTCAAAAATTGCAAACTCTCCCATTTTATCAACGACATCGACCCTGAACTGCAAAAACAATTTGCGGCTATGACCTACCGCCTCACTCTCGATACCTATCTGATTGTCTTTCGTGGGACAGATGACAGTATCATTGGCTGGAAGGAAGATTTCCACCTGACCTATATGAAGGAAATTCCTGCTCAAAAGCACGCCCTTCGCTATTTAAAGAACTTTTTTGCCCACCATCCTAAGCAAAAGGTCATTCTGGCCGGGCATTCCAAGGGAGGAAATCTAGCCATCTATGCTGCTAGTCAAATTGAGCAAAGCTTGCAAAATCAAATCACAGCAGTTTATACCTTTGATGCGCCTGGTCTCCACAAAGAACTGACACAAACCGAGGGCTATCAAAGGATAATGGATAGAACCAAGGTCTTCATCCCACAAGGGTCCATTATCGGTATGATGATGGAAATCCCTAACCACCAAATCATCGTGCACAGTACTGCCTTAGGTGGTATCGCCCAGCACGATACCTTTAGTTGGCAGATTGAGGACAAGCACTTCGTCCAACTGGATAAGACCAACAGTGATAGCCAACAAGTCGACACAACCTTCAAGGAGTGGGTGGCCACAGTCCCTGACGAAGAACTCCAGCTCTACTTCGACCTCTTCTTTGGCACCATTCTAGATGCTGGGATTAGCTCCATCAATGACCTGTCTTCCTTCAAGGCTATCGAACACATTCATCATCTCTTTGTCCAAGCGCAATCTCTCGCTCCAGAAGAAAGGGAAATCATGGGACGCCTTACCCAATTATTGATTGATACCCGTTACCAAGCCTGGAAGAATAGATAAAAAGCTTATGATAAGGTTTTTGCCTTTTCATAAGCTTTTTGCTTTAAAGAAGAATTCACTCCTTCATCTGACTCTCTGCATCAGCCACAACTTGCTCTAAACTAGTCTGACCAAGTTCAGCCTCCATAGCCAGCTGGATTCTCTCCAATTTTTGATCCAAAACATCATGAATATGAGCTCCAACTGGGCAATTTGGATTTGGATTGTCATGGAAACTGAAGAGTTGACCTGTCTTACCAAGACACTCAACCGCTTGATAAACATCTAAAAGACTAATGTCTTTGAGATCCTTAACAATCTCTGTCCCACCTGTTCCACGCGCTACTGAAATCAGCTCTGCCTTCTTCAACTGGGACAAGGTCTTTCTGATAATGACAGGATTGACCCCGACACTAGCAGCTAAAAAATCACTGGTCACCTTGCTTTCCTTCCCCTTGAGGGCAATGATTATCAGCATATGAGTCGCAATGGTAAATCTACTTGGAATTTGCATCCTCTTCTCCTTTTTACGAGGCTACCCTGCCTCTACTCTTCTTTTTCTATTATTATACCCTTTTTAGTTGTAATGTCAATCGTTACCACTTTTCAACCAAGCATCTAACTCCCTATCGTAGCCCTCTTTCTGGGCCAATTCTCTCAGAAATTCCTGATGATGAGTATGGTGGATACCATTGACCAGACTTTCATAATAAACCTCAAAATAGGGAAGTTTGAGGTCTTTAGCCAGCTGCAATTCGGCTGCCACATCGTAGTCCACCCGTCGGAAGTCCATATCCACCAAGCCCTTGTCATCAAACTCCAAAATCATATACTGGGCCCGCAAGTCCTTCCGCAACTGGGCATCTAGAAAGAAAGGTTGCCCAATCGAACCCGGATTGACAATTAATTGCCCACCAGTCCCGTAACGAAGCAACTGCTGGTGAATATGACCATAAACAGCAATATCACAAGACGGATTGGTCACCAAGCGGTCAAAATCCTCTTGCGCTCCAGTATGAATCAACTCTCTCCCCCAGTTCTTATCAGGAAGATGGTGGCTAATTCCTACCGTCAAATCCCCAAACTGACGATGAATCTGGAGGGGTTGATTGTGGAGCAGTTCAATTTCTTCTAGGGAAATTTCCTCTAAAACATACTGGCACTGGCGCAAGAGATAGCGTTGACTGGGACGAGTACTATCCAATTCCTTACGGACACCATGCCAAAGACTGTCTTCCCAGTTTCCCAAAACTCTAGCCGTAATCGGTAGTTGAGCCAACAAGTCCAAAATCCTTCTACGCCCTGTCCCTGGCATGAGAATATCTCCCAAAAGCCAGTATTCATCCACTCCTAGCTGCCGAGCATCTGCCAAAACAGCCTCCAAGGCGGTGGTATTTCCATGAATATCTGAAAGAAGAGCTATTTTCGTCATATCCATCTCCTCGTTTTTTCTCTTGCAATAAGTATAACATAAAAAGTCACAGCTAGAGAAATCTAGCTTTTTTTGATATACTAGATAAAGATATTAGACAAGAGGAAACGAATGACCCCGAATAAAGAAGATTATCTAAAATGTATTTATGAAATTGGCATAGATTTGCATAAGATTACCAACAAGGAAATTGCGGCTCGTATGCAAGTCTCTCCCCCTGCCGTAACTGAAATGATTAAACGGATGAAAAGTGAAAATCTCATCCTCAAGGACAAGGAATGTGGCTATCTACTGACTGACCTTGGACTCAAGCTTGTTTCTGAGCTCTACCGTAAACATCGCTTGATTGAAGTTTTTCTAGTTCATCATTTAGACTATACGAGTGACCAGATTCACGAGGAAGCTGAGGTATTAGAACATACTGTCTCTGAGCTATTCGTGGAGAGACTAGAAAAATTGCTTGGATACCCCAAAACATGCCCCCACGGCGGAACCATTCCTGCCAAGGGAGAACTCCTGGTTGAAATCAATAACCTCCCACTAGCTGACATCAAGGAAGCTGGCGCCTACCGCCTGACTCGGGTTCACGATAGTTTTGACATTCTCCATTATCTGGATAAGCACTCACTTCACATCGGTGATCCTCTCCAAGTCCAGCAGTTTGATGGCTTCAGCAATACTTTCACTATCCTCAGTAAAGAAGAGGATTTACAAGTAGGTATGGACATTGCCAAACAACTCTATGTCGAAAAAATCGACTAATTTCTCAAGTACCCCAACCACCCCTGAAAATTTTATTTTCAGGGTTTTATTTCTAACATTTGATTTTACTTTCATTTAGTTGTAGAATATTTGTAAAAAAAGAAAGATATTTTAATATATGAAAAAATCACTAAAAATTTTTGCGACATCCAAATGGTTTGACCTCTTCGGGGTTGCTTTGGTCGTTGGGATTGCGATTGCATCTGGTTACCTCAACTCACGCCTCGATAAATTTGTAGACTGGGGACCATGGACAGCTCTTGTACCCTTTGGATTGATTTCCGTAACCAACGTTGGGATTTCCATGTTGTCCACTCGTTTCACGGGGAAATTAAGCAAATGGGGAAATTACTTTGGTATTGTTAATACCATTTTGTCCGGTACTATTGATTATATCCTTGGAAATAAGGCGGCCATTATCACCTATCCCGTCACCTTCCTCATTTATACCTTTGCTATAAAGAAATGGGAAGCTTCGCAAGAAGGCAGACCCAACCAAATGAGCCAAAAACAGGTAAAATTGGCGGCCATCATCATTTCCATCATCGCCTTCCTCTTTGCCTTTGTGACCAACTATATCGGCTATGGAGGAAAGATGAATCTCCTTGCCTACGTAACAACTATTGCCTTTGCACTGTCCCTCATTGCCAATGCTTTGAACGCATTGAAACTAACAACTCAGTGGGGCTTTTGGTTGATTTACAATTTCGTTCAGCTGACAAAGGCTGGCATTCAAGGAAACTTTGCCAATATCGGAAAATACATCTTTTATATCCTCAATGCAATCGGAGCTTTATTTGTCTGGAATGATGAAGAGGTGGAACAATAAGAGGGAAATCAAATAAAGAAATCTAACAGAATCTCCTTACTAAAATTTTTTATCATTTTACTTGTAACTCCCATTCTTTTGGAGTAGAATGAAGCTAGATAAAAGAGGGAGGTCTTGTCATGAAAAAACTCTTTAGAATCCATTTTACAGCAATTGCAGTCATCGATTTGCTACTATTTGCATTTTTTACCACTAGACCCGAGACAGCTTTCGACTGGCTCTTGCTCACTGGTTTTATTTTCATCCTTGCTCAGGGATTCCTGCTGTTTCGCTTGGTTGTCCGACTCAAACATCAATTCGCTGAGATTTATCCTCAAATCAATAAAAAGATTCGCTTCTACTATTTAGGGGTTCTCTCCATTGATTTTCTATTTTTTGTCCTTTTAGCCTTCGTTAGTTCTCATCGTTTTTTCTCTCTTATGCCAATCATCACTGCTTGTCATTCTACTTTATATTATAGGACGGCGGACTACCTAAGAGAAAACTATCTAGACTTTTACAACAAACATATCTCTTTGTGGGAATGTCTCTAAGGAAAAGGAGGTTTTAGCATGAAAAAAATCATCTTCATCAAAACCACTCAACTCCTTGTCATTGATGGAATCATGCTGGCATTTTTGACATTTAAAGAAGGGCTTACTTGGGATTGGATTTTAATTTATAGCGGTTGGCTCATTTTCTTTCATCCTGTGTTATTAACCTATCTGTCCAACCAGCTTTGTGACCACTTTAGTCAACTCTATTCCCAGATTAGACCGAGATTCTGGCGCTTTGCCTTACAAATCCTCCTATGGGATAGCCTGATCATTCTCTCCTTGATATGTTTAAGTAATATTCCACTTTTCCTTCAAGGAGTTCTCCTCATCCTAGGCCATCTCATCCCTTCCTATCGCATGAGTAAAATCCTGAAACAAGGCTTCCCAAAAGCCTATCAGGAATCGATTTCTTTTTGGAGTATTTTATGATAGATGAGAAAAACCAAGCTGACTGGGCTTGGTCTTTCTTATCTATTTTTAGTATCAAGGATAATGGTAACTGGTCCGTCATTGACCAGCTCAACCTGCATATCCGCTCCGAAGATACCTGTCTGAACGGGCACTTCTTGCGCTAATTTTTGATTGAAAGCGTCATAGAAGTCTGATGCCATATCAGGCTTGGCTGCACCTGTAAAGGCTGGACGATTGCCTTTCTTGGTATCCGCAAAGAGGGTAAACTGAGAAATAGAGAGGATTTCTCCTTCAATATCTTTGACAGACAGGTTCATCTTGCCTTCTGCGTCTGAAAAAATCCGCATGTTGACAAGTTTTCTCACAGCATAGTCCAAATCTTCCTCTTGATCCTCTGGTCCAACACCAACCAGCAATAAGAGTCCCTGATTGATTTTTCCCTGAACCTGACCTTCAATACTCACTTGGGCTTTTTTAACCCGTTGGATAATGATTTTCATAATAGCCTTTCTAGTAAGAGCTAGGACAATTAGCCGTTGGTCCGTTTGACAGAATAAACCTCAGGCACACTCTTAATCTTGTCCACGACTGAAGTCAGTGTCGAGAGGTTAGCAATGCCGAAAGACACATGGATATTAGCAAATTTCATATCCTTGGTTGGTTGGGCGTTTACTGTTGAGATATTCTTGGTTGTGTTTGAGAGGACTTGCAGTACATCATTCAACAGTCCTGTACGGTTGAGGCCATAAATATCGATATGGGCCATATACTCCTTATTTGAGCTAGAGTACTGGTCTTCCCATTCCACATCAAGGAGACGTTGCTCGTAGTTTTCTTGGGCACGCAGGTTCATACAGTCCACACGGTGAATAGCCACACCACGCCCCTTGGTAATGTAGCCAACAATATCGTCACCAGGAACAGGATTACAACACTTGGCAATCCGCACTAGGAGACCTGAGGCACCTTCAATGACCACACCACCCTCATGCTTGACCTTGAGGGTTTCTTTATTTTCAACCTTGATCTCGCCACCTTTGACAAGTTCTTCTGCTTCAGCCTTGGCCTTGGCACGTTCTTCCTCACGACGTTCCTTTTCAGTCAGACGGTTAAAGACAGTAATAGCACCGATTTCGCCAAAACCAATGGCCGCAAAGAGGGATTCTTCTGTCTTGTAGCTGGTCTTTTGCAGAACTTGGTCCATATGACGCTTGTCCATGAATTTATTGGCCACATAGCCATTTTCTTGGAACTGAGCCATCAACATTTCACGACCCTTATTGACAGACAATTCCTTATCTTGGTTTTTAAAGAACTGGCGAATCTTGTTACGCGCCTTGCTGGTCTTGACCATATTGAGCCAGTCACGGCTAGGTCCAAAGGAGTTGGGGTTGGTGACAATTTCAACCTGATCTCCTGTCTTGAGCTTAGTTGTCAGCGGAACCATGCGACCATTGACCTTGGCACCAGTTGCTTTTTCCCCTACTTTTGTATGAATTTCGTAAGCAAAGTCAATCGGTCCTGAATCTTTTGGAAGAGAACGGACAGCTCCATCTGGGGTAAAAACGTAAATTTCCTCTGCCAGATAGTTTTCCTTAACAGAGTCCACAAATTCCTTAGCATCATCGGCCTGGTCTTGGAGCTCCATCATCTCCTTAATCCAGTTCATCCCAATAGCAGATTCCTTGCTGTTAACCTGTCCCTTAATGCCTTTCTTATAAGCCCAGTGAGCCGCAACCCCATACTCAGCCACCTCATGCATGGCCTTGGTTCGAATCTGGAATTCAATCGGCCCTTTTGGTCCATAAACTGTCGTATGGATAGACTGATAACCATTGGCCTTGCGGTTAGCGATATAGTCTTTGAAACGACCAGGCATTGGCTTCCAAAGCTCATGCACATAACCAAGCATGGCATAAACATCACTTTGGGTATCCAAAATACAACGAATGGCAATCAGGTCATAGATTTCCTCAAAACGTTTTCTCTTATCCTGCATTTTGCGGAAAATCGAGTAAATATGCTTGGGACGACCGTAAATCTTCCCTTTTAAGTGACGATCTGTCGTATATTCCTCTAATTTTGTGACTACCTCATCCACCAAGGCTTCACGCTCTCTGCGCTTTTCCTTCATCATATGGGTAATCTTGTAAAACTCCGTTGGATTGAGATAACGGAAAGACAGGTCTTCCAATTCCCATTTGACGCTGGAAATCCCCAGACGGTGAGCAAGAGGTGCATAGATTTCCATAGTTTCTTTGGAAATGCGCTCCTGCTTGTCTTTTCGAAGGTGTTTCAGGGTCCGCATATTGTGCAAGCGGTCTGACAGTTTGACCAAGATAACACGGATGTCCTCAGACATAGCCATAAGCATCTTGCGATGATTTTCAGCCAACTGCTCTTCATGAGACTTGTATTTGACCTTACCAAGCTTGGTAACCCCATCGACAATCACGCGCACATCAGGACCAAACTCTCTTTCCAAATCGTCCAAGGTCGCATCAGTATCTTCCACCACATCATGCAAGAAACCACAAGCTACCGTTACAGCATCCAGCTTGAGCTTGGCTAAAATACCTGCCACTTGGATAGGGTGAATGATATAAGGCTCGCCTGATTTGCGGTATTGACCACTATGGCAATCCACCGCATAGACCAAGGCCTTATGGACAAAATGGACATCCTCTTCCGTTAAATATTCTTTGGTTAAAGCGACAACTTCTTCGCCTGTTAAATTCACTTCTTTTGGCATCTCTACTCTCCAATTCTTCCTACCATTTTATCACTTTTTTAAGAATATGAAAACTAGATTGGAACAGAATAAGAAAAAAATAATTCAGAATTGCTTGATAATTCTGAATTATTATTCTATAATATATTACGAAGTTAGATTTTAAACTTAGGTGATAGAAGGAGAGATAGAAGAACGGAAACCATATTGTAACCGAAAGACTTTCTGACTTCCCCAATTCCATTGAAGATACGAAAGATAAACGATGGAACTCGTGTCACATACACTGGTACCTTGACTGGATTTTGGAATTAAAATCCTCAAGATACTTTCTTTTATCCTTTAGTTTATAAGGAGAACACCTATGAAAAAAACTGCTATTTCTATCTTTGCTCTCCTAGTGTTAGGAGTTAGCTGTCTGTTCCTATTCAGCCAGCAAGGCTATAAAAAAACAGTCGTTCAATACTATGCTAACGACCAGAACCTACCCAATAGGATAAGTTATAGTGAATATAGCGACAAACGAGAAGCCAACTACGGTGGCACTCTAAACATCACATCTATCAAACAAGCTAATGACGGAGTTTATGCAACCTATGAAGGGCAATTGACACCTCTCCAATATTGATAAATTGATAACCAGCCTGTCTTCATCTAGTCATGCTGGTTTTTAAGTTCATCCTAAATCCTTACCTATTTTCCCCAACTGTGCTATACTTAATTTAGTACATTCTTTGAGATTGGAGCTAATATGAAAATCCATAAAACCGTGAATCCTGTTGCCTATGAAAACACCTATTACCTAGAAGGCGAAAAGCACCTCATCGTTGTCGATCCTGGTAGCCATTGGGAAGCCATTCGTCAGACAATAGAGAAGATCAACAAACCGATCTGCGCCATTCTATTGACCCACGCCCATTATGACCATATCATGAGTCTGGACTTGGTTCGCGAGACTTTTGGCAATCCTCCTGTCTATATCGCAGAGAGTGAAACCAGCTGGCTCTACACTCCTGTCGATAACCTCTCTGGGCTTCCTCGTCACGATGATATGGCAGATGTAATCGCAAAACCAGCTGAACACACCTTTGTCTTTCATGAAGAATACCAACTGGAGGAATTTCGTTTCACTGTCTTGCCAACACCAGGTCACTCTATCGGCGGCGTTTCTATCGTCTTTCCTGATGCTCACCTAGTCTTGACTGGTGATGCCCTTTTCCGTGAAACAATCGGACGGACGGATCTTCCGACTGGTAGCATGGAGCAACTTCTTCACAGTATCCAGACCCAACTCTTCACCCTACCAAACTACGATGTCTATCCAGGACATGGTCCAGCTACTACTATCGCCCACGAAAAGACTTTCAATCCTTTTTTCTAGAAAGATGATGACAATAGATATCGTAATTTAATACTCAATGAAAATCAAAGAGCAAACTAGGAAGCGAGCCGCAGGTTGCTCAAAGCACAGCTTTGAAGTTGCAGATAAAACTGACGAAGTCAGCTCAAAACACTGTTTTGAGGTTGTGGATAGAACTGACGAAGTCAGTAACCATATCTACGGCAAGAAGCTGACGTGGTTTGAAGAGATTTTCGAAAAGTATTAGAATTATAAAAAACGCATAATATCAAGTGTATGGAAATTTGATATTATGCGTTTTATCATGAAAAGATTTTCTAAATTATCTCCTCAAATTGATTTTTTCACAGTCTAAAATAATTGATAGATAAACTATGAATTGGGATTATTCTGACTCCTTACGGAAGCTAAATAATCCAGCAGTTAGAGTTAACATTCCAAATAGGCTGGCGAGAATTGAATGATTTTCTCCAGTATTTGGCAAAGTCTTAGCTACTTGTTTCGAAATAGTTTCAGTCTTAGTTGCTAACGGCTCAGCTTGAGTTTTTGTAATATTTGCGTCATTTCCTTTTTGTTCCGTATTATTACTATTTACAACTGGAACAGGAATTGTAGTACCTCCGTTATCACGGCTTGCGGCAACTTTGAAAGTCATAGCATAGATACTGAAGTGATTGGTTTCAAAAGTAACCTTATCTGTATCTTGTTTGAACTTCAATGCCTGTAAAGTACCGTCTGGAGCAACATAGTATACATTTTCAACTGGCTTATCGGCAGAAAGACTTACTAGAACCATGCCGTTTGGCTGGATAGCTTTACCATTCGCATCATATAGATGAATGTCAAATGCCTTGTAGTCTTTTGATTCAAGTGAAGTCGACTTGGTTTCTTCTACCTTGATATAGCTGACATTTTTGAGTGTTGCTTCTGAACCATGTACTCGAACGCTTCCAGCTTTGTTCGAAAGAACACGAGTATTGTTTGGGATGGCTGGATTAAGCGTAGGCGTTACAGGAGTTGTCGGTGTTACTGGAGCAACTGGATTCACAGGTTGTTCAGTTGGTTTCTCTGGCTTAGCAGGTTGTGATTGATCTGGAACAGCTGGTGTAACTGGTTTTGGTGTGTCAGGAACTACAGGTTTCTCGATTGGCTTTTCTGCTGGTTTCACTGGTTTAGTAGGCTGTGGTTGCTCAGCTGGAACAGTAGGAACACTTGGTTGCTTGTCTGGCTTAGGCTGTTCGCTTGGCTTAACTTCAGGTTTGACTTGCTCGGCTGGTTTTTCAGCAGGGTTCTTAAACAAGAAAACGTAAGTTTGATAGGTTTCACCAGGTAGAAAATACGAATGAGTTTTAGTCTTCTCGTCATAGCGATTTGTTTCTTCTTTTGGGAATCTTGGATAATAAAGTTCTTCTAGTTTTTTATCCTTGGTTAAGGTATAAACCTGGATATCTTCTTTCTTCTCTTTTGATTTGAAAGTTAAAGCAACATTACCACCTTGGAGAGTTTGATTTGTTCCGTAAATTGATTCTCCATTTTTATTAGGAACTTCATAGAAGATTGTATAAGCTTCATAGTTTATTCCTTCCAACTCTGGAACTTTTACTCGAACAAGAGCAGGTCTAAACCTACTATCCATATCTTTAAATCCATCTTTAAAGTTTATCTCTTTACCGTTTTCGAACATCGGTCTATTGAAATTCGAACTAAAAGTACTTGTTTTTATATGAGAGCCTGCATGAAGCAAGTCTGGTTCAGCTGTCCACCAACCGTAAGATGTTTTTTCTACATTTTCAGTAGGGAGTGGAATAGCAAGGTCGTTTACTGTTAGAGTAGGGCGACCTGCTCCGTTAAACCAACGTTTTGGTTGGTCTCTTCGATAAGGAATCTTTGGCAATCCAACATTTTCAGCAGGTTTAACTTCTGGGTTGTCATGATTTACAGGATTCTCAATCGGTTTCTCAGCTGGTTCTACTGGTTTAGTAGGTTGCGGTTGCTCTGCAGGTTTAACCTCTGGTTGAGGATTTTCTGCTGGTTTTGGAGTTGGAACGGGTGTTTCAGCAGGTTTATTTTCAACCGGCTTGTTCTCAGCTGGTTTTACTGGCTGAGTAGGTTGTGGTTGCTCTGCAGGTTTAACCTCTGGTTGAGGGTTTTCTGTTGGTTTTGGAGTCGGTGTCGGGTTGGCTGTCGGTTGCGTGTTTGCCACAGGATTGCTAGCAGGTTGTTCAGAAGGTTTTAAAGTTGTATCTTCAGCGGGCTTGGTATTGTTTATCTCAGGGTTTGGAATTTCCTTAGCTATTTCATCTTTGTTGTAGATGAAATAGTAATGCAGGATATCTAGATAAAATGAACTATCAAGAACTGATTTTCCTCCATGCATATGATAGATTGATTCATAATCAACTTTAACAACACGCGGATCCGTTGATAAATCAGGGAGGTCTCGTGCTTTTTCAACATGGCTGAAAGTGTATCCCTTAATTTCAGGAGCAACAAGTTCTTTGATATGAGCATTTGAATTTCTTTGAATCTCATCATAGTCCCATTTTGTTCCAACAAGTTTAATATTACTACCTTCCTGAACGGAATTAATATGATGATTATAGCTGTCCACCAATGTATAACCACCTTCAAACTTTTCGCCATTTGGATAGGATAATTCACTTGGTGTAATATCAGAAACATGTGCTTTTTCAGTATAACCAAATTTTTTAAGCTTAGCAGCATCCATATATATAGCTTTAATGATATATTTTGGTTCTGGATATGTAGCTACTGCCGCAACAGCTTCATAAGGATCATTAGGGTTTGATTTTGTGAACGGCGGTTTTGTAATATCAACACCTGTAGATAGAAAAACTTTTCTAGTTTCTTCAAATACTATCGCATCATGTTCTACTATACTCGAAGCTACACCTGCCGCAGCTAACGTTTCGGTTCTTTTCTTATCTTCTTCAGTGTTGAGACCTTTTACAATTTCAGCAGCAGACATTGTTAGAGTTGTGTCTATCTCTTTATTGCTAGGATCGACATCATACTTTGTCTTAAGTTCAGCTAATCGAGTTTTTTCATCAACCGATTTAAGTTCTTCCTTTGGTTTTGAAGCACTCTTACCGGTAGTTTCATCCGTAGGTGTTTCATTTTTATTCGAATCAGCAGGTTTCGAAACTTCTTTGCCTGGCTTTGGTTTTGGTTTAGCAATTGGGTCGAGCATACTGTAATCAACCCAGTTATTATTGGGTTTTGGTGTGAGTGTTGGTTGAATAGTTGGTCTCGCGGCAACATTTGGCTGTGGCGCAACGTTTTCCTCGGCATGCACCCAAGTTGGCACTACAGCACTAAGAGTGACAGCAGAGAAGGTAACAATACCTAGTTTAGTGAGTTTATTCATAATTTTTCCTCCTCAGGAATATAAAATTGCCTTTTTAGGCTTATAAAATGACAAAATCAACTTCCTTTCAAGACCACAAAAGCAAAATTTTGAGTCAACTCATTATCTAAACATTTAATGTTCTTGATAGAAGCCTTAAATGAACCTTCATCCATTAACTGAACAATACAGCTATCATACTATTACATATCTTAATGATTTTTAAGTTTTTTGTTGCCAAAAGCTAGCTATCTCCTTTAGAGATAGGGAACTAAGTGTATCGCGTAACGACCGTTAGACGATACACAAAAAATGCCAGTCTAATACAGGTTAAAAACACTGTTAAACTCGCATTTTTTAAAATATTCATATTGTTGTTTTGACTGTTTTATCAAACGGTCGTTAATCGAAACAAATTTACGGCTTTATTCTACCATTTTTCCCTATTTTTAGCAATGATTTTCCGTTTTTTTTGACGATTGTTCGCAACTTTATTACGTTCTAACACTTTATATAGGGTTGATGTAGAAATTTGTTCAGCTTTTGCAATATTACGTATGCTTATATCTGAATGTAGATATTTGTTAAGTATGCGCTCCTCCTTTTCTTTTGAAATACGTTTAGCCCCTAATCTAACACCATTTTCCTTAGCTTTTCGAAGTCCTTCTTTTGTGCGAAACCTCAGATTTTCCAGCTCATTTTCTGCCACAAAGCCTAAAATGATGCAAAGTAACCTGCCAATAAGAGAACCTGTTTCTAGTTTTTCATGCAAACTGACTAGGTGAATATTAGATTCATTAAATAGTTCAATAAGTTCTAGTAGCTTAAACATAGATCGAGTCAGTCTATCTAACTTATAGATAGTGAAAGTAACCTGCTTGCCATCTTTCGAAAAGTCAGAGGCCAGTTTTAAGGCTTTTGTGAGTTCAGGACGAGTGTTATTTGCACCAGATTCCTTTTCTATAAAAAGTTTATCGCAATGTTTGAGAGCTTCGATTTGCACTTTCAATCCTAAATCTTGCTTATGAGTAGATACACGGGCGTAGCCTATGTTGATAGTCTTTTGAGACATAAAAATCCTCCTGTTATCTTGATACAGAGGGATATTTTACTATGAATTTTAAAATAAGAAAAGACTTCAATTTCATAATCCCTATGAACTACACCCCAAAAGCTAGATTATTCTATCTAACTTTTTAGGGTGTACATAGATAGGGAAGGTGTAATTATAGGAGTTTTACTTGCTTCTTTTCATTACCAAATAATCACGCGCTCTTCTGGTGAACGCCACATACCGTCGCCTTCTTTGACATCATAGGTTGTAAAGAAATCATCGAAGTTTGGTACTTGCACATTGACACGGAGTTTGGCTGGTGCGTGCACATCGACGCTAGCCAAAAGTTTCATAAATTCTGGACGACCTTTCATGCGCCAGATGCGACCGAAGTTGTAGAAGAATTCTTCTGCTGAGAAGTCTGGTTCTCTCTTAGCTGCTTCAAGCGCTGCAGCGATTCCTCCCAAGTCAGCCACATTTTCTGATACAGTCAATTTACCGTTGATGGTTGCTCCATAAGAATCTTGCCCATCAAATTGGTCAATAACTTTTTGTGTTTTCTCCTTGAAGGCAGCATAGTCGCTCTCTGTCCACCAATCTTTGAGACTACCATTTTCGTCAAAGGAAGCCCCGTTAGTATCAAAGGCGTGGGAAATTTCATGGGCAATAACAGCCCCAATACCACCGTAATTAGCAGAAGATGACTGATGCAAGTCATAGAAAGGTGCCTGCAAAATAGCCGCTGGGAAGACAATCAGGTTCTTCTGTGGATTGTAGTAAGCATTGACCATATGAGCAGGCATGCCCCACTCTTTATAGTCTACAGGCTGGTTCCACTTACTCCAACTATGCTTGATTTCCACACGCGCAAAGGCTAGAGCATTGTCAAAAAGGCTAGCTTTTTCATCGACCACCTTGTCCTTATAGCGTTCAGGCAATTCTTCTGGATAACCGATATAAGGCTTGATGACATTGAGTTTGACGATGGCCTTGTCACGAGTTTCAGGAGTCAGCCAGTCATTTTTAGCCAAGCGTTCCTTATAGACATCAATCATAGTTGCCACTTTTTTCTCTACGTCCGCCTTAGCTTCTGGAGAGAATTTTTCATGGGCATACCAGAGACCCAAGGCTTGTTTGAATGGGCCTTGTGCTAGTTGATAAGCTGCCTTGACCTTGTCTTTGGCTTCTGGAACTCCTGAAAGCGCACGGCTATAGGCACCTGACAAGACACGGATTTCTTCTGTTAAATAGCTGGTTGAAAGATTCACAACACTTAAAATTAAGGTTGCCTTGAGGAGAGGCCAGGCTTCTTCACTATAGAATTGATCTGCTGCTTGCCAGAAACGTTCCTCGTCTACAATAACCTTGTCTGGTACTTGTCCAAGAACATCTTGGAAGAAGTCATCCAAAGGTAGGGCAGGTGCGAATTTTTTGAAATCTTCGTAAGAATATGGATGGTAGAGTTTAGCATATTCTGAACTTTCTTCATTAGAGAGCACTACTGCCGCAACTCGACGGTCCAATTCTAATCTTTTTTCTAGCAAGTCTTCAATTTCTGCATCAGAGAAATCATAAGCCTTGAGAAGATTTGCACTGGTTTCTTTCCAAAGAGTCAAGAGCTCTTCGCGCTGAGGATGGTCTTCTGCATAGTAGGTCGTATCTGGCAGGATCGTGCTTGGAGCGCTAGCCCATAGAACATTGATTCTAGCATCCATAAAGTCTGGCGATACACCAAAAGGAAGGAAGTTTGGTTTTCCTGCAAGCTCAAACTCTGCTAGTTTAGCTGTAAAATCCGCAAAAGTCTCCAATTCTTGGAATTCTTTAAGAAGTGGTAAGACAGGTGTGATACCGTCAGCTTCTCTCTTGTCAAAATCACGAACTAGGCGGTGGTATTTGACAAAGTTTGCCAAGATAGCATCCTCAGGCACCTCTTCTCCTGCCAACCACTTGTCTGTTGTCGCCAGCATCAAGTCTTCAATTTCCTGGTCTAAATCAACAAAACCTCCCGTTTGAGACTTATCTGCTGGGATTTCAGCTGTCTTCTGCCATTCTCCATTGATTGCATCATAAAAATCATCTTGATAACGTGTCATCTTGTTCTCGCTTTCATTTGTACTTGTTTTTAGCTTAACAAAAATTAACTGGGAATGCAATTAAAAATGAACTTTCTCTTTCCATCATTTTTCAGTTATTATTTTAATTTTTTTAAAAATTAACTTGACTTAATTTTTTTTTTAATGTATATTAAGAGGCAGGAGGAATACAAGTTTATGATACGTATCGAAAACCTCAGTGTCTCCTACAAAGAAACGTTGGCACTTAAGGATATTTCACTAGTGCTCCAAGGACCAACAATTACCGGAATCATTGGTCCAAACGGTGCTGGAAAATCAACATTATTAAAAGGTATGCTGGGAATTATCCCACATCAAGGTCAGGCATTTCTCGATGACAAGGAAGTTAAAAAATCCTTACACCGAATCGCCTATGTCGAACAAAAAATCAATATCGACTACAACTTTCCCATCAAGGTCAAGGAATGCGTCTCGCTAGGACTCTTTCCCTCTATCCCTCTCTTTCGCAGTTTAAACGCTAAACATTGGAAGAAAGTGCAAGAAGCCCTTGAAATCGTCGGTCTAGCTGACTATGCTGAACGGCAAATCAGTCAACTGTCTGGAGGTCAATTCCAGCGGGTCTTGATTGCCAGATGTTTGGTGCAGGAAGCCGACTATATCCTCTTGGATGAACCCTTTGTTGGGATTGACTCTGTCAGTGAGGAAATCATCATGAATACGCTGAGAGATTTGAAAAAAGCTGGGAAGACGGTTCTCATCGTCCACCACGACCTCAGCAAGGTTCCCCACTACTTCGATCAAGTCTTACTTGTCAATCGAGAAGTGATTGCCTTTGGTCCAACCAAAGAAACCTTTACCGAAGCCAATCTCAAAGAAGCTTACGGTAATCGACTCTTTTTCAATGGAGGTGACCTATGATTGCAGAATTTATCGATGGATTGCAAAAATTCCATTTCTTACAAAATGCCTTGATAACAGCTATTGTCGTCGGGGTCGTAGCTGGAGCTGTGGGATGTTTCATCATTCTACGCGGGATGTCACTCATGGGAGATGCCATTTCACATGCTGTCTTGCCAGGTGTAGCCCTCTCCTTCATCTTGGGCCTTGACTTCTTTATCGGAGCCATTGTCTTTGGATTGCTAGCTGCTATCATCATTACCTACATCAAGGGAAACTCGATTATCAAAAGCGATACCGCCATCGGCATTACCTTTTCTTCTTTCTTAGCCCTCGGTATCATCTTGATTAGTGTCGCTAAAAGTTCAACTGACCTTTTCCATATCCTTTTTGGTAATATCCTGGCCGTCCAAGATACGGATATGTTTATTACTATGGGTGTTGGGGCAGTCATTCTCTTGTTAATCTGGATTTTCTTCAAGCAACTCTTGATAACTTCCTTTGATGAACTCTTGGCTAAAGCCATGGGAATGCCTGTCAATTTCTATCACTACCTTCTCATGGTACTCCTGACTCTCGTGTCTGTGACAGCCATGCAAAGTGTCGGAACTATCCTGATTGTAGCCATGCTGATTACCCCAGCTGCAACTGCTTATCTGTATGCTAATAGCCTGAAAAGCATGATTTTCCTTTCCTCAACCTTTGGAGCGACAGCTTCAGTTTTGGGGCTCTTTATCGGCTATAGCTTTAACGTTGCGGCAGGTTCTAGTATCGTGCTTACAGCCGCTAGTTTCTTTCTCATTAGCTTCTTTATCGCTCCAAAACAACGATATTTGAAACTGAAAAATAAACATTTGTTAAAATAAGGGGCAAAACCCCAATAAATTGGAGGATCTAATGAAAAAATTAGGTACATTACTCGTTCTCTTTCTTTCCGTCATTGCTCTTGTAGCATGTGCTAGCGGAAAAAAAGATGCAGCTTCTGGTCAAAAACTAAAAGTTGTTGCTACAAACTCAATCATCGCTGATATTACTAAAAATATTGCTGGTGACAAGATTGATCTTCACAGTATCGTTCCTGTTGGTCAAGACCCACACGAATACGAACCACTTCCTGAAGATGTTAAGAAAACTTCTCAAGCTGATTTGATTTTCTATAACGGTATCAACCTTGAAACTGGTGGCAATGCTTGGTTTACAAAATTGGTAGAAAATGCCAAGAAAACTGAAAACAAAGACTACTTTGCAGTCAGCGAAGGCGTTGATGTTATCTACCTTGAAGGCCAAAACGAAAAAGGTAAAGAAGACCCACACGCTTGGCTCAACCTTGAAAACGGTATGATCTTTGCTAAAAATATCGCAAAACAATTGAGCGCTAAAGACCCTAGCAACAAGGAATTCTACGAAAAAAATCTCAAAGAATATACTGATAAGCTAGACAAACTTGACAAGGAAGCTAAAGAGAAATTTAACAACATCCCTGCTGAGAAAAAACTCATCGTAACCAGCGAAGGATGCTTCAAATACTTCTCTAAAGCCTATGGTGTCCCAAGTGCCTACATCTGGGAAATCAATACTGAAGAAGAAGGAACACCTGACCAAATCAAGACCTTGGTTGAAAAACTTCGCCAAACAAAAGTTCCATCCCTCTTTGTTGAATCAAGTGTCGATGACCGTCCAATGAAGACTGTTTCACAAGACACAAACATCCCAATCTACGCACAAATCTTTACTGACTCTATCGCAGAACAAGGTAAAGAAGGCGACAGCTACTACAACATGATGAAATACAACCTTGACAAGATTGCTGAAGGATTGGCAAAATAATCCTTTGAAAAACGTCATTCTTTTCCGAATTGACGTTTTTTCTATGCCCACATTTCCAGTCAAATCATTGGAAAATTCTGACCGTTTTAGCTAAAATGGAAGAAAAAAGATTGGAGTATCTTATGGTAACTTTTCTCGGAAATCCTGTAAGCTTTACAGGTAAACAACTACAAATCGGCGACAAGGCACTTGATTTTTCTCTCACTACAACAGACCTTTCTAAAAAATCTCTGGCTGATTTTGATGGCAAGAAAAAAGTCTTGAGTGTCGTGCCTTCTATCGATACAGGTATCTGCTCAACTCAAACGCGTCGTTTTAATGAAGAACTGGCTGGACTGGATAATACGGTTGTCTTGACTGTTTCAATGGACCTCCCTTTTGCCCAAAAACGTTGGTGTGGTGCTGAAGGTATTGAAAATGCCATCATGCTCTCAGACTATTTCGACCATTCCTTTGGACGTGATTATGCCCTCTTAATCAATGAGTGGCACCTATTGGCACGCGCAGTCTTTGTCCTCGATACTGACAATACTATTCGCTACGTTGAATACGTGGACAATATCAATTCTGATCCAAACTTCGAAGCCGCAATTGCAGCTGCTAAAGCCCTATAGAAAAAATCCTCTG
>CAUTXU010000007.1:0-24912 GCA_963542415.1 uncultured Streptococcus sp. | reverse complement strand
TAGGTACAAAGAGTAATAGAAGCACACTGATGATGAGTAAGACCACCAACATCTCAATAAAGGATAGTAAAATTATTGATTTTTTCCATCTCATACATCTGCAATGAATGCAACACGAGATCACGGTATTTCCAGCTCATTACTAGGTAGTCTAACAACTCTTTATCTTCCACTTTGAAGTCCAATAAAATCAGTAGTTTTACCGTGTACTCATTTTTCAAAATCGGCACCTGGTAAGTTACAGCTACCCAATGCTCAAAACCTAAATCAGTTTTATCAATGCTTGTTAGTTCAATATTTAAGATTTTCATTTATTTATCCTCCTTACTTATCTATTCGCAAAAGAAGATAAAAAGTTATGAAAAAATCATTATTTTTTATTTTTTAACAAAATAGCCTTTTTGACAAAATCACTACTCCTCCAAGCAGATGATTTTACGGATTTGAAATGCGTTTATTCGATTCACATAGCATGGATTTTAAATCCAACCTTTTAGACAAACAAAAAAACCGCAAGCCTGAGCCTGCGGTAGATAAACATTTTAGAAAGTTTCCTTTCGTTTTATTTTTTTAAAATTATTTAGTGGTAATGAGCCCTTCTGGCTCAATTTCAAATTCTGGCTTGTCTGCCATTGTTCCGTCTGGTTTGATGTAGTACCAGCCTGTTCCGTCCGCTGACTGGATAAAAGCATTTGATACCATAGCACCTTCTTTAGCGTCTAGGTAGTACCAAGTCTGCTTATGCTTAATCCAGCCAGTAACCATCTTACCTTCTTCATCGAAGTAATACCAAGCGTTATTGATACGAGCCCAGCCAGTGGCCATAGAGCCTGAATCCGTGAACCAGTACCAAGCGTCCTTGTAGTTCAACCATGCACTACGTTTCATGAAACCTTTATCATCGAAGTAGTACCAAACATCATTGATTTTCTCCCATTTATCGGTTGGATATGAGCCGTCTTCACGAACCCACCACCAGCCGTACTGGTTCTGTTGCCAGCCTGTTTCAACTTCTTCAGGCGGTACGATATACCCAACGATTTCACTTACAGAACGCTCATTGTAGCGACAAGGCCCACCTACTTCAAGGTAGTCCCAGTTGCCATCAATATTCTGCTCAATCGTCTTGATGGTATATCCGTCTGAGTCTTCATAAACAAGCCCTGTATGCCCGTAATTGACGCCGTCGCCAGCTACATAGCTTTTTACGAAGAACCAACCTGCCTTTGGATAGTCAGCGTCATACACGACTTTCAAGCCTTGAGAACGTGCCGATTCAAGCAAGTCATAAGCGTTGCCCCAAAGGGTCACACCGTACCAATGACGTAGCCCGTAACAAGGCACGTCAGCGCACTGAAAGCCATAAGCTTCATCATTATCCACTCCATCGACAGCGTTGGCCTTATCGATGAAGAATTGAATCATTTCTTGTTTTTTAGACATACCTATTCCTCACTTGGTTTCTTGTATTCTAGCGCTCGTGTGCTGTCTGTAATTCCGCTAGTCGTTGGGTCGTTGACCAGACCGATAGCGGTCAAGAACACGAATACCGCATTAACAAGCAAAATCAGCTTGTTGCCGATATCACCCAAATCCAGATGATATCCAAAGACTGCTGCACCAGCTTGCAAGACAAGCAAGAAGGCTGGAACTGCAGTCAGCCAAAAGAGTTTATTTTGTAATCGTACTTTCCAGTTAATCATATATTTTTCCTTTCTATTATGGCAAAATTGTTGGCCATGCTTCATCTGTCAAATATGAGATGGTACTTACACGGATATCACCAATATCGCTATCCGTTGGTACTGGATTTAAGAATTGAAATCTTAGGTGATTTAGGTCTGATGAATTTCCGACATACCACGTTCCATATGCTGTACCTCTATCATTATATATAGAACCAATTAATGAGTTAGGTGTTCTAAATCCTGCGGGAATACCATGTTCCCCTACGATGAAACAGTTTCGTTCTGTATCTGTAGTTTGCATGACATATCCAGCTCCACCACGTCTAACAATTCCGAACCATCCCCAAGAAAGCCCTCCGAATTGATAAGTCACTAGGTTATTAACCCGTCTTATTTTTACGAATGAGTCCCCTAATTTTGAAGTGATGTTCAACGTTCTCCAACCAGTATCCCCTATCAACACCTTCCAGCCTGTATTGCCATTTCCGCTCTCTTTAATCCATTTCAGAGCGCCATTCGTGGCATTGACATCTACATAGGTCGTCCCGATTTCGGCGGTGATACGGCCTTCTGGCGAGCCTGCGCCACCGATTTCATGCCCTACATTGTCTGGTATCGGCAGAGTGACATTATTACCCCCAGCGATACCGAGGGTATTTCCTGTCAAGGTCAGCCTTGGTTCAGGCTTTTGGTTCAGCGCCTTGATATCCTTACCGACGACATAAGCTAATTCGTCAAAATTATTAGAATATTGATGAGCCATACAATCACGCTTTCGCAGCGTTATAGGTTGCGACCAGGTCAAGGTTTGCAAATTCGTCGATACGACGACCTAGGTCAGCCAGTTTTTGAACGACTGCACCTTCAGTGCTACCACTCATTTTAGCAATTTCCTCAGCAAGCTCTTTAAGAGTGTTGAGGTTTTCAGGGACCCCATCACCTAGAAGGTCATTCTTAACTGCGGTTTTTGCCTGCTCAATAGCTTGCGTTAAAGTAGCATTGTCAATCTTGCCATTGAGTAGTTGTTTCAATTCCTTGATGTCAACCCCAACTGCTTGAGCAAATGCTGTTAATTTACTTGTGTCCATATTTTCACACCTTTCCTAAATTGTAATAAAAAAGCAGGTCAGGGATTTCCTGACTTGCTCCACCTTCGCTTGCAGGCCTTTCTGCAAGTTGTTTTTTTACTTCTTTTTCTATGTCCAACTCCTTCAAAGTATAGACATCTTCCGTAACCAATTCTTTATCTGAGTCTTCAATTTCAATATAAGTATCTCTGTCGCTTGGGAAGATATATCCTCCAACCGAGATTTCCACTCGGTATTTTCCACTTGGTAGAATACTATCTAAATTAAAATTGACAGAATGGCTAGTGACGGGAGCAGTTGTCTTCCACCTGCGTTGTCCCTTTGTTAGAGTAATAACCGCATCTTGACCCTCAAATAAGGTCATAACACGGTAATTCTCGTCTAACAACTCAAATCCAAAAGTAGAAGACAAATCCCCTTGTTTAATAAGGTCGCCACCATCAATTCGAGCCAAATTGGTTGTATTAACTTTACGGTTGTTACAACCCATTCTATGCCCCTTTCTAATCATCTATTAAGATGTCTTCTTTGATATCCAATTTTTCAAAATCGCTGAATAAACGGTCTATGTAGCCATTGCCTCCTAGAGTTTTATAGCTTTTATGCATACTTTCTACTAGGGAAAATTCATCTCTAGAGGTATACCCTCTATTAATAGCTCGTCGCATATCACGGCCAAGGCGCAACTTCATGGTATTTAGATGCGCCTCATCGTGAATTTTTAATTTTGCTTGCACTTCGTCGATTTTGGAATTGCTATCTTTAGCGGTAGTCTGGACATCTTTAATCTGTTTCTTGACATCATTCAATTCTGAAATGATTTGGTCTGTCTGTTCTTTTGATTTCTTCGGTAACTTATAACTAAACCAAGCTACGATTATTGGCGTAGCTACTGGTAGCACGTTCATGAAGAAATGCTCAACGTGTTGTAAGACGTCCATAGGCACCTCCATTATTGGTTAGGTGTAACTGTTGTAGCAGAAGGTTCCGTTGCTACAGGAGTTACGGTAGCTGTCGTAGAAACTGCAGCTGCTGGTGCGGCAGTTGTAGGGGCATTTTGTTCTTGAGGCTCGTACTTCCATGCTGCGCCTGTTCCGTCCATTTCAAGACGACCGTTGCGAGCAAAGTCGCTGACAGGTTCACCGTTGTAAGTAAATTCCTTGTTCAACTGAACCAAGATACGCTTGCCTTCGCCATCAACCTCAACATGCGCTGGGTCTTCAATGGTAATCAAGTCATGTGCCAAGTAACGTTTCCCGACCTCAGCCAGTGGAATCAACTCTACCAATTCCTTGTAGATAGTTCCATAAGCTATTGTCTTGCCTGCTACGGCATTTAAAACGATCGCATGGGTGATTTTACCATAGCGGTCTGTTTCGGCTTGGTTATGCTTAACCGCTTCATCAGTAGCAGTCTGTCTAGTTTCAGTCTGAGCCAGTTTCTGTTCTGCTTCTTGCAATTTAGCTTGAGTTTCTTGCAATTTAGCTTGCGCTTGCACGATAGCACTTGTAGGATCTAACTCAGTACGTAGAATCTCTTTGACTGCTTCAATGAGTGTTTCATCCGTATCACCAAGGCGGTCACCCTCCAACTCACGAGTGAAAAAAGTAAACGGCTTGTCACATTGAATAGAGACCGCCGTCTTGCCAACTTTAAAAAATTTATTTACTAATACAAATTCCATGTTAAATTACCTCTTTTTTTTATAAAATTTTGTTTCAAATGCCGTTGTGTACTCATAAGTGCGTGAATTGATTACCGAAACAAATGCAGCCTTATCTTTAGCATCACTAAATGTTAATCTAAAATTTGATATTTTTTCATTTTGAATATAGTTATTGGATAAATGATTTATTGTGACTTTAGTAAACAAAATTCCATAGATTTCTATAGATTTAGCTTGTTCCAAAAGGTATGGTTCCGATGTAAGAATCCTATCAATTGCAAAAAAATGTATTTCATTAGATTTTTCGTCATACTTAATCGTAATTGTAATTTTTCCTTTTTTAATCAAGACGAACTTCTCCCAAACCAACTTTGAACCAACATATCGCTCTATGATTTCATGTCCTCCGACATAGATTCCTTCTCTTGTAGCCATTTTATACCTCTACATTGTACACATCATAGATTGTGTTGGGGTCTTTCGTGCTAATTGCATCATATTGTGCTTTAGACCCATACCAATACTTCATTTGCTGGTTTCCGTTTTGGTTAATCAGCTTGTTTGCGACAACTTCGGACTGTGTGCTTGGAATCCCAAGCGCTGACCTGTTTACTCGTAAAACACCCGAGCCATCGATTGTAATCGTTGAGTTATCAGGTCTAACAATTCCGTTTGAGCCAGCTGTTGCGGTTTTGGCTTTGATTGTACCGTTTAAGACCTCGGTTGTCTGATTATCCGGCCTGACAATTCCGTTCGAGCTCGACGTAGCTACTGATACATTACTACTTATTCCATCCTTTAATGTCTGCACAGACACTTTTTTCAACCCATGGCCATCATGAATCATGATGTTATCCCAGTTGTTGACCTGATATGTTTGTGGCAAGTCAGTTACTTTTCGTGTCTGTGTACTAATTACTGCCATATTGTACCTCCATAATATATTTCCAATCGGCAACAATCACACGGCCGTTTTCATCCGCAAGTAAGGTATGTTCTGTACCGTCTTCCGTACGAATCGGAGCAGTGAAATCATTCTGCAAGAACATGTACTCAATAGCATTTAGCCTGTCTTCATGCTCCTGAAACTCACGCTTTAAAGCCTCTACTGACTCATAACTTGCTTGTCTTACGTTGTCTACGTTACCTAGCCCAACTTGGGATTTCGTCACATTATGCGGATTGTTGTGATTAGTAGCGTGAGCATTGAACTCCTGCTTACTAGCCTGTTCCACGTTCGTCACATTTCCCAAACCTACCTGCGCCTTTGTGACGCTATGAGGGTTGTTGCGATTGTTTAAGTGATTTTGAAAATCTTGCTTACTTGCTTGCTCAACATTCGTGACATTCCCTAGCCCCACTTGTTGCTTAGTGACATTGTGTGGGTTGTTTTGGTTTTGAATGTGAGCAGTAAGGTCTGCTTGATTCGCTTTATTTGTTGTTTGGTTGCCGATGATTGCTTCAAGACCGTCAATGTCTGCAACCTTGTGACGATGGGTCGCGTCGGCTTTCCCGTTCCAGCGTGTCCGCTCTTGGTCAGAAACGTGACGAGCAGTGTCTCCAATATGGTTATCGATATTGGTTTGCAACTTTCTTTCTGTCGCCTTCAATTCAGGGACAGTCGCATAAACCAAGTTAGTCGCATTGTATTGAATGGTAATCTGGCTATTCTTGCTGATAGTTGTATTGAAATCATAATCTCGATAGACATAGGCAGATGTTTTGGGAGGAATCACATCTCCCTGCTCTGCCCAGGTATACATATACATGAACTCTTCATGATTTCCACGTTTTGCAAACACACCGATTTCATTCACAATTATTTCACGGTCAATCTGTGAATTATCAAACCGTGCTGTAAGACGAATCGTATCAGCTACATCAGTCGATAAAGACTGTGCTACTTGTAAAGAATGAACTACTTGTACGACATTGTTTTTCTTGCCAATGTCCGTCCGATGCCGTCCGCTACCCAAAGCTATGCGAGTAAAGACCAGTGGTTCTCTATTTTGAATTGCTAGAGCCGTTTCGCTACTTGCTTTATCGGTCAGTATCGGCTGGATAAAATATCCCATCTAATCGCTCCTTTCTTTAATTAAATCGAACTGTACGAACGTCTAAAAGCGTGTGTGCACCGACATAAATTGTATTTATCATTGGCGCTTCAACCGAGAATTGGATTCCTAAATGAGCAGGAATCAATTCACGGACATACTTTAAAAAACGGTTCAAATATCCAGTCGGTAGTTCTCCTAAAAATCGGATATGTACCGCTGAATCCTTGACTGTTACTAAATTATTGACATTCGTAAAACTCTTTGTAATTTTTTGTAAACTCACTGAGTTGATTTTAATCTTGGAAGAAATTAAAGTGATTAGATAACGCCTTCGTTCTTCCAAGTCGGTCGTTTTCGGTTTTACCTGAAGGGCCTTTTCCCATCTTGCAAGCCAGTCTTCTGTCGCTTCTGGCAACAGCATCAACCGTCTGGTATCAAAGATTAAGTCTGTAATCAATTCCAACTCTGGAATCTCAGTTTCAAACAAATCATTGATTGTTGGATCTAAAATCTCTGGTAAAGCCGATAACATACGATATCTAACGTGCGACATTGATAGTTACCTCCGTTAATTTAGGTAGCATCGTATTTGATAATTCGATACTTTGTTCCCTATCGTTCAACAAAATACGGTCCACATCTCGAACCCCATTAATTCTGTCAATAATTGTGGCAACTTTATAATTCCGAACCTCTTTCTCTTCAAATGCTTCTTCACGTAAGTATTTGATAAGTTGAGTTTTAGCCTCATTCTTGATTGTTTCAATATCTACATCTTCATCAATCTTGATAGTTGCAGCAATACGAACGTCGTAGCCACTTACAGACTGTACAGTCACATAAGCTCCGATTGGTGCTACACCTAGCCCATGGCCACTTGGTTCAGGATCCAAGTAATTCTTGAACTTATTTACAAGTTCCGAACTAGCTTCATTGCCGTCGGCATCCGTAATAGATACACGAACCGTATTAGGACCTTTCCAAAGCGGTTCAATAAGTGCTGAACCAACACCAACGAACTCACTTGCCCATTTTTTGTATTGGGCAATATTTCCGTTTAAAGTCGGTGTCTTCAAGTACTCAATGGTACGTTTACGGAGTTGCTTATCTGTTTCTTCATCTTCGCCTACAACGATAACGGAGCCGATTTCTGCCCCTTTAAAGTCACTCAGCACATCAATGTTGATGAGTTGACCTCTTACATAGTTAGGTGCATTTCCGACTTGTTCAGCTACTACACTGTACTCAAATCCAGAGCGACGTTCCAAGACACGGAAATTATACTCACTATTAACCACGCTGAAACGAGTTCCGAGTGGAATTTCCTGCTTGAATTGAACCAATCGAACCGATGCCGTAGCTGGCAAGCGTTCAACTCCAAACTGCCTACATAAACGAGTTAGGAAGATTCCTGTACTCGTATCTAAAAAGTTGACTTCCTCATACGACTTCAAGACCGTATACTGAATGGCAACTTCTCGAGCTGCAGGCGCAACTAGATTGTACAAGACAGACCCTTGTCTCTTGTCATACTTATCATCAAACAAGGCCAGCATATCCTCTAAAATCTCTGGATATGTTTTTACCTTTATCATCGTTTCACCTCCAAATCCATTTCAAATGTTCCAAAATCACTATCAACCATGAACTGCACATAAAACTCATCTTTCTTTACCTTAGTAGAGAAAGAATGAGCCTCGTGAATCCTGTCGTCTTCATACAAGGCTTCTTTTATACGTCGTGCAATATCCATCTGGGCATAATCCATATCTCCACCAAATAAAGCGTCTAACTCAACACCGTATCGATGGTCATAAATTGTATAGATAAACCGTTCAGTCGTCAGCATGCGTCTGATGGATTGCTTCAAAGCGTGAATACCATCTGTTTCTAGCAGAATATTGGTCTCATCTAGTGTTAAACTAGGCTGTTTCTTAGCTTCGACAACATTTTTAGCGATGTTTAAAAAGTTTGTTTTAGGAGTACTCATTCATCAGAACCTCCTTTCACTTTGCGCTTGTAGTGGAAAATCTTCTTGTACAAGACATAATAAAACCCTCCACCATCTTGTCTGATGAGATGAAGGGTTTGTCCAACATACTCAGGATCCAATGTTTCATCTGTCCATGTGACAGCTAACATAGAATCATCCAAAATCAACTCATTGGTCAATTGAATTTTGAGAGGAGAAACCGATAAAACAACACCAGTTGTTATCTTGGTAAACTGACGATTTTCAATGAAATTGCTGATTAATTTTTTTAGATTTTCTATCACTTCCATCTATTCGCCTCCTACCATAAATAATTTGATTTCCATCGTGTGCTTTTCATCGCTAAAAGAATGAGTTGCCTCTTCAATGACATACCACCCCTTCTTCTCAATATCCTTAACATCCACATAGACTGCGTGACCTGCTAAAAAGTCAATACTTCCAGTATCGGCTTTCAGACTAAAAGTTTCTTTGGGACGGTTTTTCATCTTCAAGAGCATTTCGCCCCATTGCTTTATTTGCCCTTCAGTCGCTTTCTCGTCCACTTTTTTCATGTACTGGAGTTTTCCCCAAGCGCCGATATTGTAGCTGTCTTGATAGATGTAGACCTCTCTCTTTTTGGTCTCTTTGTTCTCTTGGATCAAGCGGACAATATTAGCACTATCCTCAATCGAACCTTCAAACTCAAAGCTAGACATAAAGGATTCATTCCCGATAATGTACTGAATTGGTAAGTTTTTCGGAGTGGTTAGCGTCAACTCTCCGAACTTGTCATACAAGACTAGTAATTCTCCACTTTGCACCAAGGTCTCATCCATGGCCTCTTGGATAATATCCAGAGCCTTCTTGTCCTCCTTCAACTGAGGGGATAAGGTCACGGCTGGTGCTTTTAGTTCCCCAATCCTCAAATCAAAATCTCCTGCGATTGCCGAGACGATTTGATTGACGTTTTTATCCTTGGCAACAAAGTTGATATTGCGTAGTAAATACTTTATCTGGTCATGGAAGGTCAAGGTTGTTTTAGTACCTTTTTCGTACTTGATTTTGGTCAAATAACCAAAGAATACCTCTTTATCATCTAGTTTGAAAGCAAGTGGAGAACCGTATTCAAAGGCTACTTTTGTAGAGTTGTACAAAGTAATCTCCACGCTCCAAGCCGACCCTTTTCTAGTTGTCTTGAATTCGACCTTTTCAGACACAGTTGCTAAATCCCATGTATCTCCAGTTTTATTGTTCTGATAGAATAATTGCATCATGGTATCACAAACTCCTGTCCAGGGTAAATCCAATGAGGGTCTTCGATTTTGTCTTTGTTGGCTTCGTAGATTTCAGTATATCGGCTGCCGTCTCCATAAAAAGTCTGAGCAATCCCCCACAAAGTATCACCGCTCACAACCGTATGGCTTTTTTGAGCAGGTTTCTCTGTTGTGGCACTACGTTCTTCCGTAGCTTTTGCTTGAGGTTTCTTTTTCATAGCCTCAAGCGCTTGCTTGTCTTTGATGGTGACCTTTCGTGGCTTGTGAGACCGATATTGTAAGAACTTAATCTTATAAATTAGGTCATTTTCATACCCTGTCTTGGTAGAGACATCGAACTGTTCCACTAGAAATTTACCGTTAATAGCAGAACCAAAAGCACCCCCAATCATTAATTGAATAGGAGTGCCTTCGGTCTTAAATTTACGAATTGAAGAGACAAACGATTCTGGAGAAACACGGCTATTCCGTTGGTAATTTCCGTCGTATCTTCCACTAGGAATAAAGGATTCAAACTCAATCGATTGAAGCTCTGGATTTCCGACAAGCGGAACGTTACCAGTATCGATGATAGCGACTGTCTCAATTCCTTGCTTGTCCTCCAGTTTGATTTCTTCTGGATTCACTGGCAATTTAATGCCTTCAATAAATATAAACATCTGCTACCTCCTTCCTAATAAGCCATGAGGCCATCAGCACCATTATTCAAAGCATCTACAATCGTTGCATTCAAATCATCCAATACGTTGGCATACTGACCAGCGTTGTTGATGGAGTCAATGTTGGTCACAATCTCTGGTTTCAAGGTAATGAAGTTCTGTTGCCACTTCATGGTCGCAACATCCTTAATTAACTTGATGTATTCATCGTCCAGTTTGATTTCATCTTCAATCTTGCCGACTTTGTCTAATTTTCCACCAGTTGGATTGTGACCGCCATCTTTTCCTCCGTCTCCTTGTCCAGGTACTGAACTTGCTGGGCTTAGTTCGTAAGGTGTCTTTCCTTGGTCGCCTAAGAAATTGTTTCCTGCGCCATTGCCATCCCCAGCTCCTTTGAAGAAACCACCGACAGCCTTGTCAATACCTTGGCCGATTTCATACCCTTTATTAAAGGCTCCCATTCGGTCTCCAAGTTCAAGATAACCCAGTTGCGGAGCGTCAAGGTGCGGAGTTTCTAAGCTAGCTTTATGTTGTTTAAGCCCATCTGCCAAGTGCAGACCTTCGAAGGTTTTCTTTACTGGTTTCTGCATGCTATCAATCGCACCAGCTACATCTCCTGCAAAATTAGTTCTACCAAGCGAAACCGAACCAACTGCACTGATGTTCAACCCAAGACCATTCAAGAAGCCAATCATGCTATTAAATCCGCTAAGAACAGAGTTAATCATGCCCTCAACTGCACCGATAACGCTATTGACCATATTATCTACGAAACCTGCAATAGCGACAGCCATATCACGGCCACCTTGAGCGATATCATACCAAGCACTTTGAACTTGGAAAGACATCTCGTTCCATAAGTTAACAGCACCAGTAACAAACCAGTCTATAAAGTCTAAAATACCTATCAAAATAGTTAAGATAGCCTGATAGAGGAACATCCAGAATGATATTGCGGTATTCACATACCAAAAGACGCCTTGTAGCATCATATTAATCACCCAGATAGCTGCATTCGCAATACTAAGAAGTATATTCCAAATAGTCATTCCTAGGTAAAATATAGCCCCTATGATGATTCCTGTGGCTGATACGGCTGCACCAGTAAGGTTATTAAACCAAGCGACCAAAGCATAGAATAGACCAATCAGAATGATGACTGCCATGACAATCAACATGATTGGGTTCATTGCCATAACTGCATTAAAACCAGCCATTGCTGTTTTAGCCACGTTGGTAGCGATACTAAATAATTTAGTGGCGATTTCCGCTGCATTCATGGCAACCACATAAGTAGCAATAGCAATTGCTACAGCAATGACAATCGGTTGAATCACAGACCAGTTATCGATGACAAATTGAGCAATCGGCGCTAACATATTCAAAACGGCCCCAATCATATCCATGGCGAAGATAACTGCTTGAACGACATATTGAAGCACCGCGGCTACAATCTGGGCGAATTGTTGGAAGGCGGACGAGTTCACTGTCTGATTTATCTTAATCGATATTGGCTCAAGCGCTTTGGTCACAAAGTTCAGGAAGTTCTGCCATGCCCTACCCCAAGTTAGGGGCATATTACGAAACTGCTTGTCAATCGTATCACTTGCTTCCAGCATGGCAGTTTTGACAATGTCGGCCGTAATCTTCCCGTCTGCTCCAAGTTTCTTAACCTCGCCACGACTAACGCCTAGCTTATTGGCAATAGCTTGGATTAAGGCTGGTGAAGTTTCAGCCAGAGAACGCAACTCATCACCCTGCAACTTACCACTAGCCATAGCCTGAGTAAGCTGAAGCATGGCGCTTTTTTGTTCTTCAATGCTTGCGCCACCAACAACAAAGGATTTGTTCATAGTTTCCAAAAAGGCAATTGTTTCGCCGTTGTTTTGGAAAACATCGCCAGCCTGCATCCGCATCTTAGCGACACCGTTTGCCATGGTTGTATAGGCTGAACCTGTACGTTGTGCGGATGTATAGATAGACTTTTGCAGTTGCTCTGTCGTCTGCGTACCATCACGGATCATATCTAAACGAGCGTGCATATTGGCATACTCGTCTGACATATTTATAGCTTGTTTGGCAGTTTTAACGACTGCAATACTAGCTAAAGTGGTCTTCAACAAACCTTTCAAAGATACTAACCTACTTAGTTTGTTAGAAGCGTTATTAGAGGCATTCCCTAGATCTCTTAGAGCCAGCTCTTCTTTTTTGAGCCCTGCAGCTGCTAAAGTTGCACTGCTGACAAATCTACCGTTAATATCAACGACTCGCCCAGCTTTATTGACAAAATATTGACCAGAATCACCAGCTTTTTTCATAGCTGACTCTTGAGCCTTCATGGCTTTATCTATGCCTGAACCTGCGTTTTTGACACGCTCCATAGTCGCATAGATTTTATTTAAAGTGCCTGTGACTCTATCGGTCAAAGACATGGTTGTTTGTATATTGGCCAATAGAATCACCTCACTTCTTCATTCTTTTACGTTGTTTCGCCTCTTCGTACATGACTGCAGCGAAAAAGGCTTTTTCTTCTACATCCATATTCACAAATTCACTAGGGCGAATGTAATAGTTTACGAGGGCGAAGTAGGCAAGTTGTGCCTCCGCGTCCTCTTTTATTAGTTTTTTGCCTCGTCAACCTTGTCTTGGAATGTTTGGTTAATACCGCTGAGTTCGGTCACAGCTTCCAAAATCAAGGCGCTTTCGCCCCAATTGAACATGGTACCAAATAACTCAGAAGCTCCCATTGTTCCATAAGAATCTTGCAATTCTTTATCGTTAAGGTCAGGAACCACGATAGACGCAATACAGATTTCACGGTTATACTTAACACCGTCAAAGACACGCTCTTGGCGTCCGTTACGACCAGGCTTGTTGACAAAGCAACGGTCATTGATTAAGTCCGCTTCACGAGCGCTCAACACTCGAATTTTAACTGGTTCCTCAAAAGAAGGAAGCAAGACATCCTTAGTCTCTTCCCCTTTTTTGTTTTGTTTCAAAAACGCTTGTAATCCACTCACCACTATTTCCTCCTTGTGTTAGTATGTAATTTCTTGGAATTCTGATAAGATATCAAAATCTTGGAATGTGAAGTCCGTTTCTTCATCAATGACCTCATCCGCTGATCCATCTAGTTTAAAGATAAGCGACTCTTTGAACAGAACACCTTTCAAAACAATTGTGTAACGGCCTGCACGAGATGAACGGTCTTCATTGGTACACTTGATATCAATACGAGGCAAAATACCTTGCTTGACATAATTTAAAGCCATCGCCTTTAATTCTGGGCGGTGGTAGTACATCTTCAATGAACCTGTCCCTTCTGCACCCACAATCTTACCACCCTTCATACGAGAGTTGAGAGGGGTCACGTCAGCTTTTGTGTATTCAATTTTTGCTTCTAGAGAGATAAGCTCTGCTAGTTCATACTGCTTGTCATTGATTGTAAAGAAGACTGTTCCTTCTTTAGCAGACAAAGCATCTAATTGACTCATAATAGCCATTAGCTAGTTTCTCCTTTCTTAATCACAGATAACCGTCATATACAAGATTTCCATAGCGTCAGTCAAGACAACTGGCAAGTTTACCACGACGGATTCTTTAGTGATACCTTGTGAAATCTCAATATCTTTCGCTTTATACTCCAAGGCTTGCTTTTGAGCAAGTGGGTCAAGGACCATTGTGATAATTCGTTGTTTAAACAACTCACGACCGTTCACGTTGTTTGGTACTTTACCGATGAAGTAGTTCTCAAAGATATACTTGACATTGGTATTGATATTATCCATAGTGCGGACAAGTTTATTCTTACCAAAAATACGACTGTGTTCTGCCGTATAGCTAGTAAACGAGTTCACATCTGACAGGATAATCACTTTTTCATTTCGATAGGCAAAGATAAGCTGCCCTTTATTGATGAGCTTTTCAGCCTCTGCTTCATTCTTACGCTCACAGTCGATAGCGCCTGGATAAGACTTGAATGTATTGGACTGCAAGCCAGCTCCTGCATACTTACCAGCTACGAAGTATACACAGTCCTTAGCGCTTAGTTTCGTACCGTCGCTTAATGTAACCCCGTTACCGACTGATACAACACCTTCATCGTCAGCGTCCGTGTAATCATTCAATACCGCAATGACTGAACGACCAGCGTCACGCCATTTCTTGATATGAGCTGTAACAAGTGCTTTTGTTGCACTTTCATCTGTACCCAAAGCCAAGACACGGAAGTCTTGAGTATCGAGTTTATTTAGGAAATCTTCAACTTCTGAATTGGTTGTAGCTCCATCAGTACCACCTTCAAGCAAGATTGTTTTATCTTCTGTCGTTAGAGTACCCGTTACATTCACATAGTCATTCTTAAATGGCAATGCTGTAATGATTTGTTTATCAACTTCTTTTCCAAAGAAAACAGTAGTCACTTCAAAGCCAGTCTCGACTTGTTTCTTGAAGATAACATGAATATGGTTACCAGCCAATCCTTTGTATTTCGCTGTAACGACCACATCGCTTTCTGTTTTCGTTGCCTGTACCCCAGTGTTGTTCACACCATTGTAGACAAGGACCTTACCAGTTCCTTTTAAGGCTTCCCGAATCGGAAGAAGTTCATCAATCGGTTTACCAAATAGTCGACGGAAGTTGCTTGTACCATCAACAAGTGTGAAAGCACCAGGTTCTCCCCAAGATCCAGCAATCATAACTGCTGCAATCGTATTATCTTCCAAAGGAATAATCACATCATCTCTTGATACGAAATTGATGTAGGCCTTTGGAACTCGTTTATTCTGTACTGTCCATTGTGCCATTAGTTAGCCACACCCTTTCTCCAGTCTTCTAAAATACGTCTTACTTCTGCTAGTGAGTATGACTGGTCATCTTCCAGCAAAATGTTTAACAAAGTTGCATCATCTTCAAAATACTTGAGTAACGCCTCTTTACCAAATTTATCTTCAGTGGTTGTTACCACTGGTTCGGTTACGTAACCTACTTCTTCATTCATTTCCATGAGAAGTTTCACCTATCCTTTCTAATATTTGCATTCTTGGTTCTTCTTCAACCCATCGAACGTATCGAGTGATTGTAAACGTGCATATCAAGTCATTCGCATTGTATTCCACCTTCAAATCATTGATAGGGTACTTATTCCCCAAATAACGAAAAGAAGGCGAATTAAACACCATTTCAATCTCTTCAAACTTTTGATATAAGTCTGTTGTTTTTTCGGTGTAGTAATGCAGCAAGACAATAAAAACCTGCTTATCGTTTTGGTTTGCCAACCGCTTCCGAGTCACAGGTTTCACATCTACAATAAAACAAGGTGTTTTCAATCCTTGCTGGATTTGTTCATCATACACCTTGCACCCAAACACATCTTTGAGTTGCTTGATGACGAGTGGTCTAATACTATAATCCACCTAGTTCCTCCTTTAGCCTCTCTTCGATTTGTTGCGTAATTTGTGGGATTTTCTGTTTAATCTGTTCTTCTGTCAGTCTCATCATGAAGCGCCCTTCTACCCAAGGATTGACCAAGCGCTTGCCGATTGCAGGGACATAACGCCCCACTTGTTGACGGTGTCCGCTTTCGACGAAAGAAGCATATTCCATATGGTTGAATGCGATAACCTCATACACGTTCCCATTTTTGCTTACTTCTATCTTCCATGATTGATTTAGCTTACCTGTTTGGCCCTTTGGTGTTCGTTCCTTAACCTCTTTCAAAAAGGCTAGACCGATATCTTTAGCAGCCTGCATAAACTCAGAATCAATGATTGCCTGAGCTCGTTCAAGTCGCTTCAAGAACTCTTGAACATCACTATCATCATAACCACTCATGTCGTCTCACCACAATTTCTTGATGTGTGACATAAACCATTGGATCTTCACTGGTCAGGTATTGCACACCATCTACTACTAATTTGCTACCAGCTTTTATAGCGAATTTAGGCGAACAGAAAATCTTGTGTTCTGCCTTGAGCTGATGCGCTTCGTTCTGTTCAGTATTCACTAAGTTACGAACAGATACACGACAAGGAACCTTCTTGTGGATTTCTTTGAATTCTACAAAATCAGCTCCGTTTGGTTTCGTACCCTCGACAGCAGCAAACACATCCATCTTTTTATCATAGGTCCATTCAATACTTGATGTTGCCCGAGATAGGACATCATTGATATTCATCCTACCACCTCAACTTTCTGAACCGCTGTAGTTGACTGGTAAAGTCTAATAAGACACTTTCGGCCCGTCTAGCAAGGTCTGACTTAGCCAATTCGACACGAGTATCTCCGACGGAAATATTTTTACCTTGGACAGCTTGGTCAGGATTGCAAACAACATAAACCATCTGAATGGCCACAAATCGCAACTCTAAAGGAAAATCCTCACGATTACAGTAGTTAAGAATGTTCTGCATGACTTCATCGACCACTAACTCTTCTGGACAGCCTGTATAACGTTGTTCGTACAAGTCAATCAAGGCTTGTCTAGCATCTTTGTTATGCTTTTGGATTTCTTCAAATGTCATCTTCTCCATCAGCAGAACCTCTCTTCCTACTTATCGTCCTTAGCGGATTTCTTAGCTAATTTGTCAAGCTCTGCTAGAGCATTATCACGTTCAGCAACTACTGCTCTGTACTCTTGAATAGTGTAAGTTCGTCCGCCAGTAGCAGATTCAACTACAGCGTACTCACCGTCACGAACTTCGACCACATCATAACCATCTTCCAAGAAGGTTGCTTTTTCTAGTTCGTCGATATTCAATACACGATTATCTTTTTTTACTGTTAACATTTTCTATCCTCCTTCTTTTAAGGTGCGACGACAAATGCTAGACCTTCGTGCTTAGTCTTGAACAGCAATACATCATCGTAAGATTGTTCGTAGTACAAGTAGTTACCGCTTGAAGAAGCACTTGGTGCGTCAAGTCCTACAAATTCATATTTTTGTGGCGCTGCCATACACGGAATATGAATCAAGAAGAAATGGATCTGTTTAGCAGTTGGGTCAACCTTAGCTCCATTTGTGAAATTGTACAAGGTTTTCATGCGGTCAGATGGAATGGATGGTTCAATCGTCACATCGTCCAAACGACCAATAGAACGGTCAATCACTGTACCTTGCCCATGTATATTAACTGTACGACCAAATTGCTTGATGTTCTTGATCATACGTTTAACAGCTGGTGTACAGAAAATAACACGACCTTCTGCTGGTACTCCAGCTTCATCCATTTGTTCCATCAGTTCATCGAAGGTTGCAAGGAAGTTTTCCTCAGTCAAATTCAATGACTTAATTTGTTTGCTTTCTGTATCAAGTTCTTTCTTACGAGAGAACAATTTAGATATCATGAATTTATCCATTTCTGGGACTTTTTCAGTATCGTTGAATGTTTTAGTAATGTTAGCAATTGACGTAACGTAGTTAGTTTCATCAACATCTGACGGGTCCACTAGTGTTGACCAGTAACGTTCATTGGTCAATGTGTATGTTTCCCATTGATTTTCATAGTTAGCGTCAATATTCGTAATTGTGCGACGTGTACGGTCTTTACGTCCTTCCTTAATCAAAAGACGTGGCACTTTTACTTCTTTAGCTCCTGTGAACTTCAAAAGTGTGTTGGATGGAGAGTTCCAAAGTTTCTGAGTGAATAACAGTCCGTTTTCACTATAACGTTTTTGCAAACCTTGTTGGTAAGCCTGTGCATAGTTTAATGTTGCTGGCATATCTGTTCCTCTTTTCTATTTTTTGATTATAGATCTGACGTAAACGCATTAATCATCTGCGTTGTCAGATCGTTAGCAACTGTTTCTTCTTGTGTTGCCCCTTGTGGTTTAGCACCAGCGATATGTGGTTCTACAGCCTTTTCTGGAGCAAATAAAAAGCCTTTAGATTCTTTCAAAGCCGTCAACTGTTCATCTAATCCAGTTACCGCTCCGTTGTCACCTAATCCCAATTTAGACTTATCTAGTAGACCAGACACTATTCCAGCGTCATGAACCTTACCGCTCAAGTGCATTTCAATAGCATGATCTAGTTGCATTGTCTTGAGTTGTTGCTCATGTTCCTTCTGTTGTGTCTTGTACTTGCTGTCCAAGTCTGAGTATTTTTGTTGTAAGTCAGCATTGCCCTCAGCGTCTTTCTTGAGCTGTTTCATGTCCTTATCACGCTCTTCCAACTGGTCTTGCAAGCCCTTGGCATTATCTTCTGCAGCAGACACCTTTGCTTGTAGGTCCTGAGTTGATTTCCCGTGTTCGGTCATAACTGCTTCAACTTGTTCTTCAGTCAATCCTAACTGTTCCAAAAATTTACGATTCATTTCTTTTCCTCCTGTACGTTTGTTTAACGTGGCAACGACCACGACATTTTGGTAAAGTAAAAAAGCCTTTTAACGCCATGCTAAGGGCGAAAGACACTAGTCGATTTGAACTAGTTTAGCGATTCGGTTATGTAAGTTTCTGATTTTTCGCTGTTCTTCTATGTGTAGCACTAGCTTTGTTGTAATGACGGTTACAGCAATTGTTAGTGCTATTTTTGTATACATCCTCAAGGTAATACCTCCAACATATAAATTTAACCGTACGGGATTCCATACGGTTAGAGCATAAGAAAACCGCCTCGATTTCGACGCGGTTAGGTTATTTATTTTTCAATTGTTTCAGTTTCTTTCTGTATTCAATTCCGACTTTTAGAGTTGAAATGACTGTTGAAATCACTTCAAATAATTTAATTATTACGAACAAAATTAACGCAACAAATATAATCCACCCCAATAAAATTGATACTAAATCCCAGATGAACATATCTTACTCCTCTACTTTTTCATGTGTTTCTTTAAAAATGTCAGGTTTACATGGATAAAATTCACCTTGCACACCTTTGATAATGTAGTCACCTTCTGTTGCAACCATCAATCCTTCAAGTGTTTCTATCTTTAGAACTGGATTATCCAAATCAGCATAATCAACACGAACTGGATCTAATCCTAATTCTGACAACTCCAAAATTGATTCTTCCGTATCTGTAAACTGTACTGCCTCAATGACTACTGGTCTTTTACGATATTTCATTTCTCAATCCTTTCTGAGTACGAAAAAAGCACTTAGATTTCTCTAGGTGCTTAAGAGTAGTGGACGGTGTGCCTGTCCCGTCATCTCATACTATGAAGTTGCGTAGCGACACTATCATCTCTACCTCACTTCTCTTTAGACTAATTATATCAAATCTATTCATTTTTGTCATAGATTTTTTTATTTTTCTTAAGTAGTCTTTTCAGAGTTTTATCAGACACTCTCATAGCTGTTATTATTGAATTGTCAAAGTTTGTATTCGACAATCTAACAACTACATTTACACTATTCTCAAGACTTTTACCTAAAACTAAAATGCTATTATCGTTTTTATGATCTATCAAAATCATATCAGGCTTTTTAATCACCTCATGAACAATTCCCTCTACATCATCACCTATATCAGAATGACCTTCCAATATATGTTCTAACCGTTCAGGTCTCAAAATTATTCTTGAGTTATTAAAGAAATCAAAGTAGTCTAAAACTTTTTCTTCAGCTACTTTAGGTAATCTTTCTTCAAACAAGATATCACTAGTTGTTTTAGAGGATTTTTTAACACCCCTAAGAACAGCTTCCCCTTCACGCTCCCATCCTGCAAAGATTTCGTCCAAGGAACGTTTCTCTTTTGCCATTTTTACAGGGGCATTATTTAGCAATATATCGAGATATGGACTAATCTGTTCTGCTTCTTCTGTCTTGTCAGTCTTATCAGTCTTGCCTTTCTTATCAGACTTGACTGCAGGCCTGATAGTAGAACGGCAACGGACATGGAAAGGCGGTGCGGTTCTACCTGGTTCGTATTCCTTAACAGGATAAACCTTATGATTTTCTGATTGGCAAATCTCACTTGTACGACTGTCTAATACCGCTACTATTTCGTAGTGGTCGCCACCTATTTCCTTAATAGTATCTAGCGTCGCGAGGTTATTATAAAAGGTCGTCTCAGTCCTAACAAGCGTATCTGCTCGATGATAAGCGACTCCTGTACGATCAGAAAGAGCCCTAGCCATTCTATCAATAGACCAGCCACCTGTTAGGCCTTTATTCAAGACGTCACTGATTGCCTTATAAGTAGCTTCCTCATGTCCCCACACATTTGTTGAGAAGGTTCTACCACTCCAGTTACTCCCCATCTTATGCTTAACTGCATCGACACCTAATATTGGTTTCTCTATGATTCCAAAATGAGCCAAGTTCTTAGCTTGATGGATTTTACCTTTGATGTAGACGTCGCTCAGAGCTTCTGTGACCTTGTCATGTATGCCGTCTGGCTTTCCGTATAGTTCAGCCGTTAGACGCTCAATTTCGGCAAGCAAAGCCTCCTTGCGACTAATGCGATGGCGATACCCCAAGGCGTCCAACAAAGGTGTCGGTGTGTCAGGATTTAAGGCCATCTCACGGAATCTTTCAAGGGTCACATGCTTAAACTCTCTACGCTCTTTATCTGTCAGATATTGCTTGGCCTCTGCGTGAGTCATTTTATTATCAACTGCATACCTGGCATAGAACTTCTCAATTTCAGAAACCAACTGATGTTTATAGTCAGCTAAGGATTGACCAATCTGGGCCATATACCTATCAGCAACTATCTGAGCGTTTTGTTCCTGTTGTAAAGCTCGCTCAGTCCAATACTCATCTATCTTTTTCTTTTTCTTGTTCTCGGTCGTCATGATCTTCATCTACCTTTTTGAAATTAGTCTGAGAGTATGGATCTTGTCCTTGTTCCTGCTGTTCTTTCAAACGTTTCTCAACCTCTGGTTGATACCATGGATGTTGTTCACGAATGCTTAGATCGTCTAAGATACCGATTGAGTTTACACAATCTTGAATAGCTTCAGACTCATTTGAAATGATGTCACGGTTAAAGACATAAGTAAATTTAGATGAATCAAACGCTACTCCTTTGTTAGCTGCATACTGTTCTACAAACCAAAGGAATTGCTTGATACCTTTTTGGAACTCATTTTCTAGCTCATTACAGTCCAAATCAAGGTCTGTATAGCGCCATTTAAGAGCCTGACCACTTGCATTGCCTAGATTATCATCTTGGGTATCAATGGCTCTTGCAGCCTCATACAAGAACTTACGAGAGCGTTCGATATCTGCTTCAACTCCGCTAGTATCATTGTCTGCTTGCAGGGTATCTACACCACCATCACTAGAAACTTTGATAGAGCGGAACTTATTCAGATTATTCATGAACTCGCCCAAGTCTGCACCCTGATAGTTTTTCAAAACATAAATCAACTTCGGCATATCTGCTAGCATATCAGCATTAGTAGACATTTGAAGTTGAATATTATCAATCAAAGACTTGGTTTGGACTAAAAGACCGTCCTCATACTCGTTGTAACGGAATGGAATCAGAGGCACTTTCTCCCAAGTGTAAGGAATCCGTGTTCCATCTGCGTTGACGTAATAAAAATTCCCCTTGGTCTCCTTAGATAATGGATTGAGTTCAAGGTGTGAACCTGTCCAGATATAATCTGTAATTCCTTGTTCATCGTAGTATTCTACAAAAGTTTTGGTCTTCTTCACTCCGCTTTCGTAGACTGCTTGTTTGTAGACACGTACAAAGGCAGACAGTTCTAAATGACGCTCGTCTTTCCAGAAAGGGATAATCTGTTCACTTGGGATTTTAAACAAGCGTAGACGGCCGTTCTCATCGTAATAAGGCAAGCCGTAAGCTATTCCTTTCATCACCGCTTCCTTACCGAGTGACTTAATCGTAGATAAAAGGTCCTCGTCAAACACACTATCTAAAAAGTCTTGTGACTCTTCTCCCTCAAGCGAGATTGTCGGTTGTTTAGAAAACAAATACCCGACCTTCTGGTCTACCAACTTCTTGAACAAGCCTAATTCAATCCTTGAGTTCGTCCGCCAATCCACATCTACTTTCTTATTTCGGATATCCGTGCGATTTCGATAGTAGTTGTAAGCCTCTTTCATCGTACTTACTTTCTCAGAATTCTGGTGCTCTTTTATCTCAATCTCTAGTATTTCGTTTTGGGTTGTATTCTTAATCAACAACCGCCTGATTAACCATTTAAACCAATTACTCAACATTTCTCCTTCTCTTACCAGAATGATATTCCTGGTTGTCTCATATCGTCTTCAAACGCATATCTTGTAGCGTCGATTGTGTGGTCGTTTACTTCTTCTAGTTTAGGTTTGGGATTTCCATCGCGGTCAACTGCATAGTCAGCACTCTCGAACTCTCTTGCAATATTCGGCGTGCGTTCTGGATCTATCACAATGGCATCCAAATCATCCAACCAGCGCTCCCCATACTCACGACTATCAGGACCTTTCTTAGCACCTTGAACAAGTGGAATATTCAGCTGCAGTTTTAATTCATCAATCGACTTAGGCTCTGCGCTATCACAGGTTATCATCTGAGATTGATAGCCTTTTTCACGGATTCTTTCAGCCAATTCACGGTTGCTAATCTTCACGCCGTAAATCTCATCAATAGCGTAGATAACTCGTTTCTTCTTGTCGTAATGCCATCTTACAAAGGCCAGAGGGTCATTGGCATATCCAAAGTCGTTACCTTGCCGAATGTTATCAAACCTTGCTATCTCCTCATCTGTAATCTTGCGGAATACCAGATTTTCAAACGGTGCTACACCCGAACCGATAGCCTCGCCCAAATACTCCCAACGGTAACGCTTCTCTGAACGCTCTCTCGTGGCTTCTGCTTCTTCTATAAAGGCTTGGGATATATATGGGTTATCCAAGTAAGTCGAATGGTGTACGTGGGTGTTAGGAGGTTGTATGACGCTCTCGTATTTCTTATTTACCCAAGACTGTTTTCTTTTCGGTGGGTTGTAAGAGTAAAAAAACTTATAAAAAAGACCATCAGCCAATTCTCCACGTAGAAGTGAGTTGGTGATTGTCTTTACTTCATCTTCAGTTTTAAACTCAGCTAACTCCTCAATCCAGCCAATCGCAAACGGAAAACGACTGTCTTTCAAGGATTTAATACGCTCTGGATCTTGTGCACCACGGAAGATAATATAATTCCCTCTTGGGATATAGGTTATCTTCAAAGGGGATTTATTAATCTTAAACAAATGACCAACCCCTTGCTCACTAATCGCCCATTTCAATTGCTCATAGACTGATTGTTCTAGGGTATTATCCGTCTTACGAATACACACGGCATTGACTGGATAGCGCATAATCAGTTGAATGATAGTGTGCCCGAAGTCGCTTGACTTACCAGAACCACGCCCACCTTTTTCAACTACATGTAAGATTTTAGGGTCAAACGCTGCACGCCACATAGGATAAAAAGCCTTAGGGATAAATTCACTCATTCTACGCTTCATCGCCAGTTCCTATATCATCAACGAATTGAACAGCCGAAGACATCTCGATTTCTTTTCTCTCTAAATACGCGCCATTCACTCTGAATATGTGGTCTATAGAGCGTTGTCTTTCTTCAATCGTCGGAGTAAATTCATAAGTCGTTTCCGATATCTCCACACCTTCAGCAGTCTTTACAGTTTTCTTCGAATACCCTTGTTGAGTTTCCCCTCTGGCGATACTAGCAGAGATTGCCAAAGCTTCTGCGATTGACATTGAACGTTCATCAAAAAGTTCTTCAGTACGTTTTTTAATGTATTCAGAAATCTCAACATTTTTCAACAATCTTTGCCCTATGCTATATGCCGTTTTCTCTGAGTAACCCACCTTAATAGCGGATTGTGTTGCGTTTCTACTGATGATATACTCATCAGCGAAGTGTCTCTGTTTATCGTTCATTTTCCATCACCACCTTTCAAAACAATCAAAAAAAGCCACACGATGTGCGACCTTTTTAAGACCTCTCTCTGCGAATTAAAATCGCAATTGGAACGACAGGATTCGAACCTGTGACATCATCCGTCTACCATATATCCATTAACCAGCATGAGACTACTGCTTTAAGCGAGTGACTTTTGATAACTTATAGTTTATTATCTTGTCCACAAATATTCCTACTTGTATCACTCATGCACGATTAGTTAGACCAATCACTTCTTACGTCGCAGACTACTAAGCCATTTTTCAATTAACGAAGACCCCGCTAAAAGTCTAAGCTGCTTTACTCTTTGACTTTGCTCTCATCCTTGCGAGACTTGAGCAGGCAATCTAATTGCCGAAGTACACTTTCATTTGCGACGGGAGATGACTTTTGCTTTATTCGAATTTTTTTCTATCTTGGATAGCTTTAAAATATAAAAATCATCTTTCATCTATCACAGACACGCATCTCCATGTGTTTCATTCTCTTTTGAAGAACAAAATGCACAGCGCCTGCTTATTATCGATTGTTTTGCGGACAATCGACTCACCTTACATACTTTTGGGAGGCGCCCAATTTTTGTAAGATATGGTATTAAGCTCTTGTTGCACCTCGAACCAAATACCTCTTTCCTCTTATAGACTCGT
>CAUTXU010000006.1:0-25334 GCA_963542415.1 uncultured Streptococcus sp. | reverse complement strand
ACTAAAGCCTCTTTGAGAGGCAAGTGACGAGTCAAGAGCAATAAGGCTTGAACAACGTGAAAGCCAGCGTCTTTAGGCGCTGGCTGGTAATTTGGGCTTATAGCCCTGGTTCAAACCACCCGTTAGACGGGTGGTCATGATTTTTATTAGATTAATTTCAACTTTTATTGGCGGTGGAAGTTAGTTTAGGAATTTAGAAAAAATCCAGTTATACTAAAGGGTTAAGTAATATTGGATAAAAATTAAGTGATAAAGTCGGGAGTTTATCAAGCGTCTAATCTCAAATGGATTAGGCGCTATTTGCTTTTTCTATGGTATAATAGAAGGTGGATTTATTAATTGGAGTATGAAGAATTTATGATTAAACTAGTAGCAACAGATATGGACGGAACCTTCCTAGATGGGAATGGACGATTTGATATGAACCGCCTCAAGTCTCTCTTAGCTTCCTACAAGGAAAAAGGGATTTACTTTGCGGTAGCTTCGGGGCGTGGATTTTTATCTTTAGAAAAATTATTTGCTGCTGTTCGTGATGACATTATTTTCATCGCGGAAAATGGCAGTTTGGTAGAGTATCAAGATCAGGACTTGTATGAAGCGACTATGTCTCGTGATTTTTATTTGGCAACTTTTGAAAAGCTGAAAACTTCACCTTATGTAGATATCAATAAACTGCTCTTGACGGGTAAGAAGGGTTCTTATGTGCTAGATACGGTTGATGAGACCTATTTAAAAGTGAGTCAGCACTATAATGAAAATATCCAAAAAGTAACGAGTCTGGAAGATATCACAGATGACATTTTCAAATTTACAACTAACTTCACAGAAGAAACGCTGGAAGCTGGGGAAGCTTGGGTCAATGAACATGTTCCTGGTGTTAAGGCCATGACAACTGGCTTTGAATCCATTGATATTGTTCTGGACTATGTCGATAAGGGTGTGGCTATTGTTGAATTGGCTAAAAAACTTGGCATCACAATGGATCAGGTTATGGCTTTTGGAGACAATCTAAATGACTTGCATATGATGCAGGTTGTGGGACATCCTGTAGCTCCTGAAAATGCACGACCAGAAATTTTAGAATTAGCAGAGACTGTGATTGGTCACCATAAGGACCAGTCGGTTATAGCTTATATGGAGGGCTTATAATGGCAGATATAAAATTGATTGCATTGGACTTGGACGGGACCTTGCTGACTACTGATAAAAGGCTGACGGATCGTACCAAGGCAACCTTGAAAGCTGCGCGTGATCGTGGTATCAAGGTCGTATTGACAACTGGTCGTCCCTTAAAAGCTATGGATTTCTTTCTCCATGAGCTAGGGACTGACGGTCACGAAGATGAGTATACGATTACTTTTAATGGTGGTTTGGTTCAGAAAAATACAGGTGAAATCCTTGATAAGACAGTCTTTTCATACGACGATGTGGCACGCTTGTATGAAGAAACAGAGAAATTATCACTGCCTCTTGATGCTATCTCAGAAGGAACTGTTTATCAAATCCAATCGGACCAAGAAAGTCTTTATGCCAAATTCAATCCAGCTTTGACCTTTGTTCCAGTGGACTTTGAAGATCTATCTAGTCAAATGACTTACAATAAGTGCGTGACTGCCTTTGCTCAAGAACCCTTGGATGCAGCCATTCAGAAGATTTCTCCAGAATTGTTTGACCAATATGAAATCTTTAAATCACGTGAAATGTTGCTAGAGTGGTCACCAAAGAATGTTCATAAAGCAACAGGTTTGGCAAAACTAATCAGCCATCTAGGAATCGACCAAAGCCAAGTCATGGCCTGTGGTGATGAAGCCAATGACCTTTCTATGATTGAGTGGGCAGGGCTCGGTGTTGCCATGCAAAACGCTGTTCCTGAAGTCAAGGCAGTCGCAAATGTAGTGACGCCAATGACCAACGATGAAGAAGCTGTCGCCTGGGCTATCGAAGAATATGTGCTAAAGGAGAACTAAGATATGGGATTATTTGACCGTCTATTCGGAAAAAAAGAAGAACCTAAAATCGAAGAAGTTGTAAAAGAAGCTCTGGAAAATCTTGATTTGTCTGAAGATATTGAGCCTGTCCTTACAGAAGCTGAGGGAGTTCCTCAAGAAGAAGCAGAAGTTGAGAGTTCTGAAGAAGCTGTGCTCCAAGAAGAGGAAAATCAAGAGACAGTTGAAGAGAGTCAGGATTCAGAGCCAGGTGTAGAGGTTCATCAAGAAGAAGTCACAGAGGAAGAGAATACTGACCTCTTAGAGACTGTAGAAGAAAATAGTTTTGAAGTGCTTGAAGCAGAAACGCCTCAGGTAGAAGAAACTGTTCAGGAAAAATATGACCGTAGTCTTAAGAAAACTCGTACAGGCTTCGGTGCCCGCTTGAACGCCTTCTTTGCCAATTTCCGCTCTGTTGACGAAGAATTCTTCGAGGAACTGGAAGAACTGCTGATCATGAGTGATGTTGGTGTTCAAGTCGCTTCTAACTTAACAGAGGAGCTTCGTTACGAAGCCAAACTTGAAAATGCCAAGAAACCGGACGCACTTCGTCGTGTTATTATTGAAAAATTGGTTGAGCTTTATGAAAAGGATGGCAACTATGATGAAAGTATCCACTTCCAAGATGGCTTGACAGTCATGCTCTTTGTCGGTGTTAATGGTGTTGGAAAAACAACTTCTATCGGGAAACTAGCCCACCGCTACAAACAAGCAGGTAAGAAGGTCATGCTGGTTGCGGCAGATACCTTCCGTGCAGGAGCAGTAGCCCAGCTTGCTGAATGGGGCCGTCGTGTTGACGTTCCAGTTGTGACTGGACCTGAAAAAGCTGACCCAGCTAGTGTAGTCTTTGATGGCATGGAACGTGCTGTAGCTGAAGGTATAGATATTCTTATGATTGACACCGCTGGTCGTCTACAAAATAAGGATAACCTCATGGCTGAGTTGGAAAAGATTGGTCGTATTATCAAACGTGTTGTTCCAGAAGCCCCTCATGAAACTTTCTTGGCACTTGATGCGTCAACAGGTCAAAATGCCTTAGTACAGGCCAAAGAATTTTCAAAAATTACCCCTTTAACAGGAATTGTCTTGACTAAGATTGATGGAACTGCTCGAGGTGGTGTTGTTCTAGCCATTCGAGAAGAACTCAATATTCCTGTAAAATTGATTGGTTTTGGTGAAAAAATCGATGATATTGGAGAGTTTAACTCAGAAAACTTTATGAAGGGGCTCTTAGAAGGCTTAATCTAATCAGAAACAAAAATCCTGCAAGGAACAAACTTGCAGGATATTTTTTTATTGTAAGAGCGATGAGTTATAAATATTTTGAAATGATACTCTTCGAAAATCAAATTCAAACCGCGTCAACGTCGCCTTGCCGTACTCAAGTACAGCCTGCGGCTAGTTTCCTAGTTTGCTCTTTGATTTTCATTGAGTATGAGTTTATTTTCCGTTAGGGTGGAGGCATCTTGTGATTCAATAGATCTCAATATTTCTTGTAATTTTTCAGATGATTGATGGTTGAAAATCTTTAAAGCATCTTCGTTTGTTAGCTTTATATCACGCGTTAAACTGATTGTAGGCACTATCCTATCTCCTATCACTACTTAAATTTATTATAGCTTATTTCAAAAAGATTTTCAATTTGGAATTGAATAATCTTCCTAATTTTGTGCTGTGTAGCTGGATGATTTAACTTTTTTTGGAACTCTTATTAAGTGCTAGTAAACTGATTATATAAATCAGCAGTTGAACAATACCTATATATTGAAATATTTGCCAATTTTTAAAATCAATCCATGATGCAAACATAGTTCCTAAAGGAGCAAAAATACCACTGATAGTGAATATGATGCTAAAAATGCGTCCTAAGAAATTGGAATCTATAGAAACTTGGAGATGTGACATTAAATTCACATTGAACATTGAAACAGTTGTAGAGAACAGAGCAAATAGAATCAATAAGATAATTTGCGAGGACTGAAAAAGATTAATAAGTATTAAGGAGACTGCACCTGGCAATAAGAAATGAAGAAAGTATCTCGGTTCAATTTTTTTCTTGTTTAGACTGATGATAAGAGCTCCTAGGATACTTCCGATAGATTGAGAAACGAGAATATAAGCAAAAATTTGATGAAATTGAGAAAACGTTGATGTAAATGGAAGATAGAAGGAATAGATCGCATCTAAGAAGTTTAGAAAGGCGGAAGAAATTAAAATGGTTAGGAGTGTTTTGTCTTCATAGAGGTAGGTAAAACCTTCTTTTAATCCAGTAAAAAATTTTGATTGGATAGTATTATGGTGATGTAAAATGTGAAAACGATATTCACACAAAGCTGAAATAATAAAAGAGAAAGAGTTAATCAGCATACCATATCTAAATCCAAATTGATGGATAACAAAGACGGAAGCTAGCGGCGCTCCAACTCCAACAATTTCAGCCACTATTTTAGAAATAGAGTTATAGGTAAAGATTCCATCGCTGGAAAGAAGATCTTTTATAATAGCCTTATAAGCTGGGCCGTTAAAACTAAATAAAATAGCCAGTAATATATTGACAACAACCAATATCCAGATATTTTGCGGATTATAAAATAAAAATAGTAAGAAAGTTGCAATTGCAGCAATCACATCTGTTAGAATGAGCATACGTTTTCTATCGCTAAAATCAGCAACATATCCTGCAAATAGATTAAATAGTAAGCGAACAATGGATTCGCTAGACTGATAAAGCATCATAAAGAATGAGGATTGAACGGTAAGGTTTGCGATTAATAGTTTATTGGCATAATCAAAAATAATATTACCCAAGTTTGTTGTTTGTCCCCTGATAATCAGTAGTAGGATATTTTTATTCTCTTTGTTCATACTTATATTCCTCAAGTAGCTCGTTTATGAGTGTAAATTCCTTCTCATTCTTTACACTAGTAGTGATGAGATAGCGTAAATCATCTAGTGAGTGAGCAGGACAGTTTATCTTTTCAGGATATTCTCTAAAAAATTCGATAGGGAAAGGGAGCTTTGGAGGAGCTTGATGATGGCCATTCTGAAAAATAGCTAAAGTCAGTGCAATTTTACTGGGCGATGTTGGAATCTCTGCTGGTATAGAAACACTATTTATAAGGTTCCAGTAAGTATCTAGGATATCAATTTGAAAGGCACATTTGATAAGCAAAGGAATATTTCCTCCACCAAACCGCTTTCCAATTTCACAAAAGCTTATCTCATCTGTAGTGGAGTTATAAAAGAACTCTGCATGGAAAGGATGGATTTTCTCAGTTCCTAAACTGTCCAATACTTTTTGGGTCTCAGTTTTTAATCGTTGAATGAAGAGGGGATTATTATAGTGAGAGTTTGTACGGACGATATTGATGAAGGTTGTTTTAATATCTAGGATATTTCCTATATATTCATGTGTAAAAAAGTATTGGATTTTTCCATTAATAGCTATACCATCACAAGTAAACATGGTATCAAATTGTTCCCGACTTTCTAAAAGAAAATTCTCAGCTGTATAATACTCTGGTATTTGAGAGATAATATGAATATCTTTGCCAGAAGCTTCACATCTAGGTTTAATCAGAAAGGTATTAGGAAGACTACCATTTGGGTTCAATAGTTGAGGTTGACTGATTTGTTCACTCAGCTGAGTGCGCATGATTTTCTTGTCTTTATAAGTATAAGCGATTTTCCAAGCCTCTTTATCGGAGGTAAAAAGCGATTTTAAGATACCGACAATATGCATGAGTCCTTCATCTAGTGTGAAAATATCCTCTATGTTCTGTATATCTTTGAAAAAAAGGAGTAGATTAATTTGACTAAAATCATCTATACAAAAAATTTGGTTCTTTAAAAATCCAACTGAAAGATAATTTTTTTCTTGTCTGCTAGGACAGATAATACCTAAATTTTCTTTTGCTTTAATACCAATACTTGCAGGAGAAAAGCGATAAATAAAATATTTCATTTCTTATACCTCGTGTTTTCTAACACCCAAGTCTCAGCTCCTAAGAGATTGTTTTTTGTTTCTCGGAATGTTAAACCATGACAAGAAAAACCGACAACAGCATCTGCACTGTGAAAAGCAGAATGCAATTGTTTACCAACTTGCGTGTAAGTAATATAGTCAAAGATAGAGTACTGTTCTTTTATCGTTTCCGTTAGTTCTGGGAGTTGTTGGATGACTCCCTCCTTTTTGGCAGTTAGAAGCCAGCCAGTAACTGGAAATACGGTTGGAAGTATGGGTAAGGTGTCATTACAGATGGCTGTCAAGAGAAGCTCAAGTGGATTGTAGGTCAGTTTATATTGTAGATTTTGACGAATCCGTGCACCACCAATGCGTGAAGCAATCTCCAAAAAAATGATTTCGTGTCCATCGTAAAAGACCTCTAAGTGAAAAAGAAATGTTCCATTGGGATAAAGTCCATGGCTTAGTGTAGAAGCATAGTCAACAAGCTTATTGAACTGTTCTGAAGTATGGTCTAAGGAAACCGCTGCAGCTGAGATACCTTTTTTAATGAGCAAGGGATTGTAGATATATTGGGAAGGTTCACAATAAATGATATTTCCATGCGATACAAATCCATCTATGTGATAAACATCTGAATAAATATATTCTTGAACCAAGACAGTCTTATCTCCCCAAAAGTTATCGGAATCAAAAGGAGTTAAGTCGTTATCACTTTTTAAGTGGAAAGTGTCAACAGAACCAGCTCCATCCAAAGGTTTTAGAATAATATCTCCATGTTCTTTGAAAAAGTTTTTCAATTTCTCATAAGATGAGATTTTCCGGGAATGGGGGATTTTAAAACCTAGTTCATTAACTTTCTGTATCATTTTACTCTTATCACGGAAAGTTTTTGCTTGATTGACTGATTGGCCCTTAATATGAAATTGTTCTCGTAATTCTGCAGCCAATACCATATCAAACTCATCTAAAGCAACAATCGCATCGAAATGAGATCGTTGTAGGATTCCTTGTGAGGTTTCTTTTCTCTTTTCAGGATAATGTTGGGTAGTAACTAGAGTGACATTGGTTGGTTTATTCGTTTCAAATGATTCTACTTTGTTATCATCAATCAGGAGTGTATAGTGATGATTTTTGGAAAGACAAGAGTAAATATCGGTGTAAGTTTCACGATAGGGGTGTAAGATAAGTAATTTTGCCATGATTATTTATAACTTTCTATTGGATTTTGATAGAGGTTTTTATGCGAATCTCTATAATAAGCAAAGTTGCTCGGCAATTCAGGTAGTTTGTAAGTGGGATCAATCTGACTTTTGTAGAGTTTATAAGGGATCCCTAATGTTTGATAGGCATAGTCTGCCCCCATTGTATCCCTATTCTTTTTGACTTTCTTTAACGCTTTATTGATATTTCGAGAGTATTCCTTGTATTGTTTTAATAATTCGATTTTAACCGATGGAAACTCATTAAAAATAAGTTCTACTGAGATGTTATGAATATCACACTCTAAAAAAATTTCCCTAGCTACCTTTTTTGGGGCATAGCTGTGTCTATGATTGCCAAATTTTCCAATTTCTGGGAATAAAAAGTTTAATGCTTCTAGTTGACTGATGAAAAAATGTGCTAGTTCATGGCTATTAGACAGTCTATATAACCTATTGTAGGTAGCCAGAAAAGTTTGTGACTCGTAAATAGACTTAGCCTGTTCACGAATCATATCTAATCGTAAAGGAAAGAAGACACTGTCTAATTGAGACTGAAATCCTCCTTGATAATTTATCAGCACAAAATTTGCCAGAGTCACTAGACCGTTATGGTATTGGACGCAAATTTTAATGTAGTAGTGATTTCCAGACAAGGGAACATCACATCGTAGACGTTCTTTATCAATTTCGATAATATGGTTGGTAACCTTGTACAGTTGCTCAAGAGCATCAGTAATTTTGGGACAGATAATGTAAATATCATCAAAAGGAATCCATTTATTTAAAAACTTAGTAATAAAAGTTTCAATAATTTGTCCATATTTCTCTTCATAGAATGAAAATAAACTAATTAACGTTTGGCATGGGGTAGAGATAGGGTTTACTAAGTTAGCAGGGGAGACATTTCGGAAACAAACTTGTTCTTTTACATATAAACCATATTTCTTTTCTTTAAAATACTCTAGCTCATCTTGAATGGGTGAAAAAGTAAATAAGTTCTTTTCTTCTCTTATCAAAGGAGATGATGGGAGAGTCTGAGCTTTAAAGATATGTTGTAAATCGTCACTATAAGTATTCTTTACCATTGATTTTACCTCGGCTATCGACTTTGTTGATTGCAAATGGTTTGTTGGGTGTATCTAATAGATAATCCTTGTTAATTTCTTTTACAATGTGTTTAGATATATCTGCAATTAGCTTGACAGAGGGATGTCTCCCATCTTCTTGGAAAGGATGATTATTTTTTTCGACATAGTATTTGAATAGTTCATATTCAGGAAAGTAATAGTCGTCCCCTAATTCCATAATGGCATCTTTGATAATCCGATAATTTTCAGTTGTAGCTAGATGAAGATTTTGAAATTTTTCAGAAGCATTAAGAAGTACATAGGGGATTGAAAATTGAATCTTAATGTCAGGATTGATAAGGTGCGCGATTCGCATAATTTCCTTAGAAAAGTTAAGAATATCGTCGGAGGATAGATAAACATTTTTAATCTCTGGGTTGAAAAACTGATTTCTTGGAATTATGTTCATTACGTGTTTAGACTTAGACCACATTTCAACGGATCCGAGAGAGACGATTAGTAAATCTGATTCAGTTATTGCTCTCTTAACACAAGTATCAATCTGTAAATTTTCGTTTATGACCTTTTTAAAACTCTCTGAACGATTCCAAAAACGAACTTCATCATAAAATACTTTTTGTTTTGTATCTATCGAGATATGATGATTCAATTCAAATGCAATGATTTCTAAATCCTTTAGTAAGGATGGTGCATTAAAAACGGTATCATAAGGAGAAAAAGTTTTAATTTGACTGTTGGAAAAATAGTCAATTCCAAGGGCTAGATTTTGAGCAGTGCATGCACCTAAGAAACAAGTTGTCTTGGGAAGATATGTCAGAAATTTCGTAGATTTCTTTGATGAGTAAAAGTGTAGGTTATCCATAAATCTCTCCTTTATATCCTAATGAACTTAATACCTTTTGTATGTTTCCGAATCCGTGAAGAACAGTGTCAAAATTTGATAGCATCGCTTTATCAAGATGAACTTGAATGATTCCCATCAAGATAGCCATACCTGCACATGTATCATTTAAATGATACATTTTTAAATTTGTGTCAATATCTGATAGTTTGTCTTGTGTTTTTAATGCACCGTTACTCAAAACTTTTATTCTAATTCCCAATTTGTGTAATTCTGCAATATGATTGATTCTTTGAACAAATACTTCATCAAATAGGATGGATGATATATTGTGAAAGGCTAAAAATTCTGATAGAATAGGACCTAAATCACTTGTAATAAATGGTGCAGCACCTAAACGTAAAAATTCAAAGTACTCGGACTCTATTTGAGATGCTTTTTTGAACTGAATTGTGTGTTTGTCTTCAATGATATTTAGTCCTAATTTTGTAAAAAGGTCAATGTAACTTTGAGGAATATCTCTGATAAATACATTGTCAAAAATGATATTTTCTAACTCATCCCAGAATAGCAAGACATAGGATACAAACATAGACATATCGGGAGGTAATGTGATTTCTGCATCTTTAATTTCAATAGAATCCACTTTGGAAATGACAATTTTATCAGATGTTAGATATTGTACTGTACGATTAGTTGAAGACTCTAGTAATGTAATGAGATAGGACACAGTAGGGTCTGGTGATAGACCGTTGATTCGAATTTCGTTTGGATAAAAGTAAGCCAAGCTAATAGCGTTGAAAAAAGCTCCCACACTCTTGCTACCATCTGCGTAACAATTTAAGGTGATATTTTTATTTAGTAAGTCATTTTTCTCAGAATAAAAGATTTTATTCTCTTCGTTATAGGTGTAGCTCGCTACGGTGGAGAGAATGTCAAGGTGTAAGTCAATAGGTCTAAAGCAAAAGTCATCTCCTCCAGGGAATGCAAATAAAAGATGGTGATAGCGATAAGTCAAAGCTGTTATAGTACCAATGCTAGCTCTACTAATTTTATTGAGAGATGTAATATCTGTAGGCATCCTTTTAGAGCTAACCTCGATAGTATCTTCATAGGTGAAAGAATCAGACCACTCATTCTTTCCAAATTCATAGAGTATATTTAGAAAATCAAAGGCAGTAGGGCAGTTTCTAATTATTAACTTGTTTTTATTCAAAAATAAGCAAGATAATAGAATATGAACGCCGATAACTTTATCTCCTTCGATTTTGACGTGAAGCTTTTGAGTGCTGGTAGCTTCAGTCTGCTCTTGTCTTTGTAATTTTAAATTAAAATGCTTGGGTACAACGCCATCTGACATTTTAGATATGCTTTCTTTAGTTAAAGCACTTGGTTGATTTAAACTAACTTCTAAATCTTCGAAGGATATTTCTAGTAGTTTTGCATAAGCTATTAAGTCTTTAACATTGATATCACGAGAGCCATTTTCCCAGTTTGAGATAGCCTGTCGGCTTAGTTTTAATTGATTTGCTACAAATTCTTGAGTAAACCCCATTGATAATCTACGCTGTTTTAAAAAGTCACCAATCATAGGCGTATGCCTCCCTTATGTTAATTTAATTCTTATTATACTCGCATCAAAACAAATTTCAAGAATTTTCAGGCAACAATTTGTTGCGTAGCATGATGATCTAATATTTTCAGTAAACGGGGCACACTTGTTTATGTCTAGGAGGGACTGATGCGTCAGCTCTCCCGTTTTTATTTATGTGACTATTAGTCCGTCTCGCTCCGCTAGGTGCGAGACAAAAAAAACACCCGCTATGCGGGTGCGCGTCGAAGGTTATACAAAAAAACTCCAAACGTGATACAATAAAGGTGTTCAAGCCAATTGTAAAGCAAAAGAAGAAAAATATGGCACACAAGGCACATAGTTTATCGCATACAAAGTGACACTGTTCTATCACATTGTGTTCACCCCTAAGTATAGACGAAAAGTAATCTATAATCAATATCGAAGTAGTTTAGGAGAAATATTTCATCGCTTGTGTAGTTATAAAGGAGTTGAAATTATCGAGGGTCACTTAATGCCAGACCATGTACATATGTTAGTCAGTATTCCACCGAGGATAAGTGTTTCAAGTTTCATGGGGTATTTAAAAGGTAAAAGTGCACTCATGATGTTTGACAAACACGCCAATCTCAAGTACAAGTTTGGGAATCGGCATTTCTGGCGGAAGGTTATTATGTGAGTACGGTTGGACTCAATGAAGCCACAATTAAGAAATATATTCAAGATTAAAGAAATTATCCAGTGGATGATTTCTTCACGAGTATGAAAATTTGAGAACGAGTAAAGCATGATATAGCACTAGATAAATTAAGTGTAAAAGAATATGAGGCTCCCTTTAGGGATAGTGGTAAGTAATACTAAAGCCTCTTTATACTCTTCGAAAATCTCTTCAAACCACGTCAACGTTGTCTTGCCGTATATATGTGACTGACTTCGTCAGTCTTATCTACAACCTCAAAACAGTGTTTTGAGCAACCTGCGGCTAGTTTCCTAGTTTGCTCTTTGATTTTCATTGAGTATTAAGAGGCAAGCGACGAGTCAAGAGCAATAAGGCTTGAACAACGTGAAAGCCAGCGTCTTTAGGCGCTGGCTGGTAATTTGGGCTTATAGCCCTAGTGCAAGCCACCTATTTGACGGGTGGTCATGATTCTAAACGACCGTCTTGACGATAGGCGATATCTGGTTGCCAAGTCCATTTGGCACCGAATTTTTCAAGTAAGTCAAAGCTTGCTTGAGGTCCCATGCTTCCAGCTTTATAGTCATGAAGTGGGGCACCATTTTCAGCCCAGAGTTCTTCGATACGGTCAATCAATTTCCATGACGCACCAACTTCATCCCAGTGGCTAAAGTTAGTTGAGTTGTTATTTAAGACATCATAAATCAATTTCTCGTATGGTTCTGGAGAGGCACCAGTTGCGGTCGCATCTGTACGGTAATCAAGTGAGTTAGGAGCCAAGTTGAATTCTTCTCCTACTTGCTTCCCATTTAGGCTAAGAGAGAAGCCTTCTGTTGGTTGGATATAGATGGTCAAAATATTTGGAGCAAGTGGTTCTCCGAAGATAGAGTCCATTTGTTTAAAGACGATATTGACATGAGTTCCTTTTTCAGTCAGACGTTTACCAGTACGGAAGAAGAATGGAACACCACGGAAGCGATTGCTGTCCACGAAGAAGGCACCAGATGCAAAGGTTTCAGTTGTTGATTCTGGATTTACATTTGGCTCGCTACGATAAGAAATGTATTTCATGCCATCAATCTTACCTGAACGGTATTGACCACGGATAAAGTGTTCTTTAAGCTCTGCATCCGTTGGATGATAGAGATTTTTAAAGACCTTAATCTTTTCAGCACGAATCTCGTCTTTAGTGAAGCTTGCTGGCTTATCCATGGCGAGGAGCGAAAGGAGTTGTAGAGTGTGGTTTTGGACCATGTCACGGAGGGCACCAGATTGGTCATAGTAGCCACCACGTTCTTCTACACCCAAGCGCTCTGCAAAGGTAATTTGAACATTGTCGATAAAGTCCTTGTTCCAAACATTTTCAAAAATCAAGTTTGCAAAGCGAACTGCAAAGATACTTTGGATCATTTCCTTACCAAGATAATGGTCAATACGGAAAATTTGTTCTTCATCAAATGTCGCTAGGAGTTCATCATTTAACTTGCTTGCAGTTGCGTAATCTATACCAAATGGCTTCTCAACGATTAAACGTTCAAAACCTTTACCATCTACAATGCTTTCAGACTTGAGGTGCTTAGCAATAGTTCCAAAGAACTGAGGTGCCATAGACAAGAAGAAGAGCTTGTTGTGTTCAGCTTGGTACTTGTCATTTAGTTCAGCCTGCAATTGACGTAAAGCAATGTAGTGTTCTGTATCATTGACATCATGACTTTGATAGTAGAAGTGACTAGCGAACTCTTGAGCCTGTTCGGTACTATCTGCCAAATCAAGGATCGATTCGACTACAACAGATTCAAAATATTCCTTGCTCCAAGGACGACGAGCAGTTCCAATAACTGCAAAGTGCTCGGAAAGATTGCCGGATTTATATAGTCTAAAAAGGGAAGGGTAGAGCTTGCGTTTAGCCAGGTCTCCACTCGCACCGAAAATTGTAACAATAACCTTAGATGACATCTAGCTACCTAATTTCTATTTTTATTCCTAGTCTTGCTAGGTATGAGGAAACCTCATTTCATAAACTTAATTCTAACATAATTTTCCGAAAAATCAAAAAATCCAATACGAGATAGAAAAAAACTGCAAGGAAATCCTTACAGTTTGAGTTTAGACGTTTAAGACCTTGTCCAAGAAATCTTTCAGACGTGGGTGTTGCGGGTTATCAAAGATTTGGTCAGGTGTTCCGTCTTCAAGGAACTCGCCATCTGCTGTAAAGATAACGCGGTTGGCAACCTGACGAGCAAATCCCATCTCATGGGTTACGATAATCATGGTCATGCCTTGTTTAGCCAAGTCTTTCATAACGTTTAGTACGTCTCCGACCATTTCAGGATCAAGGGCAGAAGTTGGTTCATCAAAGAGCATGATGTCTGGATTCATTGCTAGTCCACGAGCGATAGCCACACGTTGTTTTTGACCACCTGATAGGCTATCTGGGTTGGCATTAGCTTTATCTGCTAGTCCAACCTTTTCAAGCAACTCCATTCCCAATTTCTCAGCTTCTTCCTTAGTCATTAACTTGTGCTCAATAGGAGCAAAGGTGATGTTGTCCAAAACAGACATGTGTGGGAAGAGGTTGAAGTGTTGGAAAACCATTCCGATATTTTCACGGACGTGGTCAACGTTGGTTGTTTTTTCAGTTAAGTCATAACCGTTCACAGTGATGTGACCACTAGTGACTTCTTCTAGAAGATTAAGGCTACGGAGGAAGGTTGACTTACCAGAACCTGAAGGACCGATGATACAAACAACATCTCCTTCATAGAACTTAGTTGTAATTCCTTTTAAAACTTCATTTTTTCCATAATACTTATGTAAATCATTTACATCAATTTTTAATTTTGCCATTAACGAATCCTCTTTTCTAAGCGTTTCGCTAGTCTAGTCAAAAGTGTGATAATTACAAGATAGAAGATAGCAAGGATTGCATACATCTTGAAACTTTGGTAGTTACGGGCAATGATAATCTTACCAGTTTGGAAGAGTTCAACCAAACCGATAGCAGATACGATAGTTGTATCTTTAAGAGCGATAACGAATTGGTTAACAAAGTTTGGCAACATCAATTTAGTTGCTTGTGGCAAGATAATCTTACGCATGGTTTTTCCATAAGAGATACCCAAGCTTCGGCTGGCTTCCATTTGGCCAACTGGAACGGCCTGAATACCACCACGAACGATTTCAGCGATATAAGCCGCTGCATTGAGTGAGAGGGCAATAGTACCAGCTACAAAGTCGTTAATTGGACTTTGTTGGCCTGTGATAGACTCGATGAAGTTTGGAATTCCCCAGAAGATGAAGGCTGCAAGAATCATCAATGGAATACCACGGATAACGTCAACGAAAATCTCAGAGATCAGACGAAGAGATTTGTATGGGCTAACGCTAAACATACCAAAGATAATCCCGATGACAATGGCAATAGCAAATGAGATAAGAGCTAGAGCAAGAGTGATACCAAGACCGCTAAGGAGTTGTTTGTAGTTGTTTTGAAGCAAGCCCCAGATAGTTGTCTCATCAACAGTGCTTGTTGAAGCAGTTGAAGACTCACTAGCTAGGTATTTGTCAAGAATCTTTTGGAATTCTCCGTTTGCTTTAAGGTTTGCAAGTCCGTTGTTGAACATTTCAATCAATTCTGGATTTGCTCCTTTTTTAACGGCAAAGGCAGTTTCACCGATTGGAGTTCCAGCGATTGGGGTTTTCAATTTTTGACCTTGGCTGATAGAATATTTGAGAACAGGCTCATCATCCATAACGGCATCAATGGCACCAGTGTTTAAACTGTCATACATTGATGAACCATCAGCGAAGGTTTTGATTTTGTAACCGTATTTGCTTTGATTTTCTGTTAGGAAGGTTTGAGAAGCAGTTCCGTTTTTAACACCGACTGTCTTCCCTTTCAAATCTTCATAAGAAGCAATGGTACTTGATTCTTTGACACCAAGGATAGTATTGGCAGTGTAGTAGGATTCTGAGAAGTCAAAAGTTGCCTTACGAGCATCTGTGACAGACATACCAGCAATGATACCATCTGCTTGACCAGCTTGGACAGCACTGATAGCAGCATCGAAACCAGGGTTGGTGATTTCAATTTCAAAACCTTGGTCTTTAGCGATTGCCTTAATCAATTCCATATCAATACCAGTAAATTGGTTGCTTGAATTTTGGAAAACAAAAGGTGCAAAAGAAGAATCGCTGGCAATGATGTATTTAGCTTTAACAGGAATAGCTTTTAAGCCTGCAAGAGTAGTTGTAGTTGGCACTGCTGAAGATGATGAAGCAGTCCATTTCTTGATGATTTTATCAAGGCTACCATCTTTTTTCATTTCAGCCAAGGCTTGGTTAAATTCAGTGACTAGGTGCTCGTATTTGCTTCCTTTTTTCACACCGAAAGCAAAGCTACCTACAGCCTCACCATCCATTTCAATATGGAGGTCTTGACCTTGGTTGATGGCATACTCGATAACAGGTTTATCATCCATCATAGCGTCGATGGCACCAGCACTTAAGCTGTTGTTCATCAAATCACCAGTGTCAAATGTTTTAATGGTAAAGCCGTATTTGTCCTTAATACTTTCAAGGAAACGTTGAGCGGCAGTTCCGTTTTTAACACCAACAGTTTTACCTTTTAATTGGTCATACTGACTAATCTTGTGTGCCTTTGTAGTTGCAATGACAACTTTTGTATCATAGTAAGTATCAGACATGGTGAAGACTTTTTCACGTTCTTTCGTCTTTGTCATCCCTGCCATGATAGCGTCAGCTTGACCAGCTTGAACCGCATTGACCGCTGCGTCAAATCCAGGATAGGACATCTGAATGTTCCATCCTTTAATCTCAGCGACTTTGTTGATAATGTCAACATCAATTCCTTTATAAGTTTGATCTGAATCTTTAAACTCAAAAGGTGCATAGGCGGTATCAGAAACAATCTTAATCGTTTCTGCTTTCGCAATACCTAATGAGAAAATTGGGAATAAAATTAGCAAAAATGCTAGAAATTTTTTCTTCATTTTTAGTCTCCTTTTCCGAATATTTTCCCATTATATCAGAAAAAGTAAAAAAAGGCAAATTTTTTATATTTTTGTGTCAGAAAATGTAACATAGGTTATTTCTTTTCTTTCTTGAATTGCTACTATAAAGTGCTATAATAATAGTATACAATAGAAGAAAAGAGGACAGGGATATGAAGAACAAAAGAATATTTAAAGACTTCCAAGCTTCAAAAATGAGTTTAAACATTTACACAAGCCCCTTGTTAGCCTTTGCTTTTGTCTTCATAGGAGAGTTTGTGGCTTATACTCTGTATGGTATTAGTTTGTTAGCTCTCATCGGACTTGCTAGAAATTTTGGAGAGGCTGGTCAAAATCTTGCAACCTACTTGCAGACCTTGCAGCAGAGCTTGACGGATAAAACAGGTGATTTTCGTTTAATTTTAGAATTGCTGGCCTTTGGTTTTATTCTCAACACTGTGTTCAGATGGACTAGAAAAGTTGAGAAAAGACCTATTCGAACCTTGGGATTTTATAGAGAGAATTTCCTCAGCAATCTGCTGAAAGGTTTTGGACAAGGTCTGGCACTTTTTCTTCTGACCTTGTTAGGTTTAGTAGCCTTAGGGCAATATCGTTTTGAGTCCATTCGCTTGAATCTTTATTCTCTGGCCTTTGTCGTCTTTACTATCCCATTTTGGATTTTACAGGGGACAACAGAAGAAGTGGTGGCCCGTGCTTGGCTCCTTCCTCAATTGGCCTCAAGAACCAATCTAAAACTTGCTGTTCTTATATCTAGCCTGTTCTTTACCCTGCTTCATATGGGCAATTCGGGTCTCACACCTCTATCTCTAGTGAATCTCTTTTTATTCGGAGTTGCCATGGCTCTTTACCTTCTCAAAACTGATACAGTTTGGGGTGTTGCAGGTATTCATGGCGCTTGGAATTTTGCTCAGGGAAATTTATTTGGGATTTTAGTTAGCGGTCAGCCGTCTGGGACATCGCTAATGACCTTTTTACCACAAGGAGATCAAGGCTGGCTATCAGGTGGGGCTTTTGGGATAGAAGGTTCTATCGTGACAAGTTTAGTCTTGTTACTTTTGGTTTTCTATCTCGCTCATCAATTAAAGAAAGAAAATGAAAGGATGTGACTTAGGTCCGTCCTTTTCTTCGTGAAAATGCTACAAGTATGCTAAAATAGGAATAGCACATCGAGAGAGGATTCTTATGATTAACCGCATTACAGATAATCAATTTAAACTAGTATCAAAATATCAACCATCAGGAGACCAACCACAAGCTATCGAGCAGTTGGTAGATAATATCGAGGGTGGAGAAAAAGCTCAGATTCTGATGGGGGCGACTGGAACAGGGAAGACCTATACTATGAGTCAGGTCATTTCCAAAGTCAATAAACCCACTCTGGTCATCGCCCACAATAAGACTCTGGCAGGACAACTTTATGGGGAGTTTAAGGAATTTTTCCCTGAAAATGCTGTTGAGTATTTTGTTTCCTACTATGACTATTACCAGCCAGAAGCATATGTCCCTTCTAGTGATACCTATATTGAAAAGGATAGCTCTGTCAATGACGAGATTGACAAGCTCCGCCACTCAGCGACTTCAGCTCTTTTGGAGCGTAATGATGTCATCGTCGTGGCTTCTGTTTCTTGTATCTATGGTTTGGGTTCGCCCAAGGAATACGCTGATAGTGTCGTGAGTCTCCGTCCAGGTCTTGAAATTTCTCGTGATAAACTCTTGAATGACTTGGTTGATATCCAGTTTGAACGTAATGATATTGATTTCCAACGCGGAAGATTTCGTGTGCGTGGGGATGTGGTGGAGATTTTCCCAGCTTCCCGTGATGAACACGCCTTTCGAGTAGAATTTTTTGGAGACGAAATTGACCGTATCCGTGAGGTTGAGGCTCTGACAGGTCAGGTGTTGGGAGAAGTGGATCATTTAGCGATTTTCCCTGCAACTCACTTTGTGACCAATGACGACCATATGGAAGTTGCTATTGCTAAAATTCAGGCAGAGTTGGAGGCGCAGTTAGCAGTCTTTGAGAAGGAAGGTAAACTGCTAGAAGCCCAGCGTTTGAAACAGCGGACAGAGTATGATATTGAAATGTTGCGTGAGATGGGCTATACCAACGGGGTTGAGAACTATTCACGTCACATGGATGGACGGAGCGAAGGTGAGCCTCCTTATACGCTTCTCGACTTCTTCCCAGATGATTTCTTGATCATGATTGATGAAAGTCACATGACCATGGGGCAGATCAAGGGCATGTACAATGGAGACCGTTCGCGTAAGGAAATGCTGGTTAATTATGGTTTCCGTTTGCCGTCTGCCTTGGACAATCGTCCTCTTCGTCGTGAGGAGTTTGAAAGCCATGTGCACCAGATTGTTTACGTTTCAGCGACACCTGGTGACTATGAAAATGAACAGACCGAGACAGTGATTGAGCAAATCATTCGTCCGACAGGGCTTTTGGATCCTGAGGTGGAAGTCCGTCCGACTATGGGACAGATTGATGACCTCTTAGGTGAAATCAATGCCCGTGTAGAAAAGAACGAACGAACCTTTATTACCACCTTGACCAAGAAAATGGCAGAGGACTTGACCGACTATTTCAAGGAAATGGGCATCAAGGTCAAGTACATGCACTCGGATATCAAGACCTTGGAACGGACGGAGATCATCCGTGACCTGCGCTTGGGTGTCTTTGATGTCTTGGTCGGAATCAACCTGCTCCGTGAAGGAATTGACGTACCTGAAGTGAGTCTCGTAGCTATTCTCGATGCTGACAAAGAAGGTTTCCTCCGTAACGAACGTGGACTCATCCAGACCATTGGTCGTGCTGCCCGTAATAGCGAAGGGCATGTTATCATGTACGCTGATACCATGACTCAGTCTATGCAACGAGCTATTGATGAAACGGCCCGTCGTCGGAAAATCCAGATGGCTTATAATGAAGAGCATGGTATCGTTCCACAAACCATCAAGAAAGAAATCCGTGACCTGATTGCCGTGACCAAGGCAGTTGCCAAGGAAGAGGATAAGGAAGTCGATATCAATAGCCTCAACAAACAAGAGCGCAAAGAACTAGTCAAGAAACTGGAAAAACAAATGCAAGAAGCCGTCGAAGTGCTTGACTTTGAACTGGCAGCTCAGATTCGTGATATGATGCTGGAAGTCAAGGCGTTGGGGTAGAGTTAAAGAAGGATATGAAATGGGAAATTTAAATTATTTTACAGATAAATTTAGTGAATCCGAATTAAAGAATCATTTTGACTCGTTGGACGAAAATAAACTAAAATATGAACTTGAAAATTTTATTAATCAATATATAGAGTTATCTAGAGAAAAACAATTAGAATATGCAAGAGATTTTCTACATGTTTGTATGATATTCGTTAAACAAATCGATAAGATCACACTTGAAAGACTTTTAGCAACATTAAATAAAATATTATTAGAAAATGGGCAGTCATATAGTTGGTTTGAAAACTTTGAATATTTAGTTGTTTTGTATAGATATTTATCTCAAACGAAAGAATATGAAGAATATTCTATATTCTTTGGAAATGAAAGTTATTTTTTAAGAATTCTTGAATTAGTATTTAATGATGAGTTAGAGGATATTTATTTACTTGATGATCTCATACTTCCAGTTTTTTTTCGATTTTTTGAAAAGAAAAGTTTACCAGAAGAAAGAAAAATCTATTTTAAGAGTGTATTAGAATCATTATTAAGATTTATATTTGAAAATCATGATATTGATAGTGATAGTGAGTTTTACTATTGGTATTTTGGTTTAGATGAGTTGGTTTCAATTTTTCAATTTGATCACTTAAAGACAATTAATAACTATTATATGGAGAACCCTCAATCTGATTATGTTGAGAAATACTTGGATTTTGTGTCAAGACACTTTGATGTTGTAATTAATGATTCGATTGATGTTGTTCGAAAGATAGAAGAAGAAAATGATTCGGATATCGTCCGCAACCAAGCTATTAAGTTAATAAAGAAGTATGATAATGATGATTTGAATGAGCAAGGTGATTCAGAATTTATCCTGTCATTGGACGCTAATCAACTTTTAGAGCAAGCGGATAAGATTATATACTATATACGTTCTAAATTAACTGTTGATGCAAATGAGTTGAAAGAAATTGGTTCCTTTGGACATTATACTAAGATTGATACTCTAACAAATTTTCTCATAAAAGCTGACTGGAAAAATGAAAATAATTCTGAAACTCAACCTCCATTTTTACGACTTACTAATCTAAAACAGTTAAATGACCCAATGGAAGGAAGAGTAATATATGATTATTTGGGTATAGATAATACATTTTTCCAACAATATCAAACTTCTAATGTGTTTATATCTTCCTTAACTGTAGTTTCCGATAGTTTACCTATGTGGAAGGAGTATGCTGATTCCTCTCAGGGAGCATTCCTTGAATATGATATGTCTTATCTTGAACATATCGTTGCTCATAAATCCATTGAATTTGTTAAAATTCATTATTTAGATTTGAATTCTGATACTAAAGATGAATCAGATGTTGGTAAAGCACTAAATAATCTAAAACAAATTTTTGAAAAAATGCAAGAGTTTGAAGATGAAACGCCACTGAGTAACTTGGCGGAAAAATTAAAAAAGATTTCGTATCTGTTTAAAGTAAAAGATTACGAATATGAGATGGAATATCGTATTCTAATAAACCTAGATGATGCTTCTGTAAAAACACTTATTGAAAATCATAATAAAAGTTTAGATAAAGATAAGGATTTATTAAAAGATAAGGGTTTATTAAATGAAAAGTACTTTAAGAATGAAGAAATTGGCTTAGAAATTTTTGATAAAGTTAACTATAATGATTTTAGGAAGTATATTGTATTAAGTCCGAAAGATAATGGTAGATATGATTTATTTGTATACATCAATCTGGCTCCTTTGAAATACTCAAAAGTCATTCTAGGTCCAAAGGTTACTGATGCAGACTATATTGCTCCTTATCTCAAACTTGCTAATCCTGATATAGAGATAGAAAGTTCGAAAATTCCTTATCGTTGAGTATAGAAATTAAAGCAGATGATATAGGTTTATCAGATGCTTTTTCAACACTATGGTGCTAAAGGATACTGTTCAGGAAGTAGTGTTTCTTTAAAGGTTCGGAGTCATAAGATAGTTATTTTTATAATTAAAATAGTTGAACAATATCTTAATTTGTGTTATATTACTCTTAGCGGAAATGGTGTGAATTGGAAACACGCCAAGTTTTCTTGGAATATAGCAGGTTCGAATCCTGCTTCCGAAAGGAATTGGAGAGGTAAGTTTTCAATTTTTTTCGGAAGCAGAATTTTTTTATTGGAGAATGTAGAATGAGTAGAATATCTTTAACAAAACAAGAATTATACGAGATTTATCAATCAAATATAAAAATGTGTGAAGTTCAAATAGAAATGGTCAAGAGAACTGCTAATCAAATTATCGGAGAACTATATTGGCATAAACAAAAGAATTCTAAAAATAGTAGAATTAATAATTGGGAGATTGAATTAAAGGCGGCTCAAAGATTATATATTTTTTTGATTGGTAATTGGTTTGAACTACGTCTTTATAAAGTTTTACATGAGAACTCAATAGAAGCTTTTAGTGAATGTGAGTTGCAGGAAATCAATAATCAAAGAAGTATAAAGCAAAAATGGGAAAAAGCTTTTGAACTTGCTATTTCTCATATAGAAAATTCTGATAAGTGGAGAATGACTACTTTACAATCTGTCAGAAACATTTTTAAATCAAATTTTTTAACGGAAGTTGATAAGGTTGTTACGATTAGGAATCACCTAGCTCATGGTCAATGTGATACCCAATTAAATTTTAGAAAAGATAAAATAGAAATACCTGAATTAATCAATGAAGATTTAAATATTCAGCAATTAATTGAATTTTATAATAAATTAAAACTTATTGCAGAATTTCTAGAATCTTTTGTAGTCTATAAAAATAAAAATAGTGTAAATTTTGAAAAAAAGGTTTCAGATAATATTGTCAAAATTGATAATATTGATTCTCGGATTCGAAGTAAAAATTTCGATAAGTATATAAAACAATGCGTATACAAATATGATAGTTCATTAGGTACAAGATAAAAAATTATCATTGTGAGAGGATTTATTGTTCATAGCACTTATGAACCTAATGAGTTGATAATGAAGTTTAGAGTAAAAGATAATCCAAAATTAGAAAGTGAGTCTATGTATGTCCCGTTCCCAATTAACAATTTTAACAAACATTTGTCTGATTGAAGACCTCGAAACGCAGCGCGTGGTGATGCAGTATCGCGCTCCTGAAACCAATCGCTGGTCTGGTTATGCCTTTCCAGGAGGTCATATAGAAAATGGCGAGTCTTTCGCAGAGTCTGTTATTCGTGAAATCTATGAAGAAACAGGATTGACTATCCAAAATCCTCAACTTGTCGGCATTAAAAATTGGCCACTAGATACAGGTGGGCGCTATATTGTCGTTTGTTATAAGGCGACTGAGTTCTCTGGTACCCTTCGCTCTTCAGATGAAGGAGAAGTTTCTTGGGTGCAAAAAGACCAGATTCCAAACTTGGATCTGGCCTATGATATGTTACCCTTGATGGAAATGATGGAAGCTCCTGACAAATCTGAATTTTTCTACCCTCGCCGTACAGAAGACGATTGGGAAAAGAAAATCTTCTAGTCTTTTACTAAATAACCGAGCTGATCCAAGGCCTCCTCGATATAGTGGAGGTCTTGTTGTGTTTCCTGTCTAATAGTAATAGAAGATTAGGAAAAAAGTATGTATACTCGCTAAAATTAAATGCTAAATTAGAAAAAATATATGGGTTATACTGTTAATTTTTCTAAGAAAGATGTAGAATAGAAAGTGTACTATGTTTTTAAAACAGTGTGGTACCCAAAATTAAAAAAGCATATCCTTTCCTTAAATTACTAAAATATTTAAGGGGGGGGTATTTTTTTAGTACCTCAAAAATAAAAATAAGAGAGAGGCGATTAGATGACAAAATCAAATCGAGAAGTGAACGGAGAAAAGGTATTCCGTTATTCTATTCGTAAGTACCATTTTGGTGCTGCAAGTGTTGCAGTTGCAGCATTAATGTTTTTTGCAAATGGTGCGGTTAAGGCAGATGCTTTACCTGTATCACCTGTTACGGCTAATACTGAAAAGGTAAATGCTGGTGTTACGGGACTGACAGAGGGAGTTCCTCCTAAAGAGAATCTTATAGAGAAATCAAAAGAAGTAGAGAGTGACAAAACACCTGTTGCTCAGAAGCAAGTGGATAAGTCTCCTCTCGTTCAGGCTATTAGTGAACTTCAAGCTGCGATTGCAAAAGTAGACGAGGAAAGTTTAGTAAGTTTATCTAATCAACTTACTCAATTAACCGATGAAAATAACCGTTTACTTAATGGAGAAAATATTTCTGAAGAAGCGATTGCAAGTCAAGTAAGTCGAGTTCAATTTCTTACAGAGCAAGTGCGTCTACTTAAGTCTAAGACTGAAGATAAAGCTTCTAACAAGGAAGATGGATCTGGTTCTAAAGCTCAAGATAAAAAAGAGGTTGAAGTATCAGAGAATGCTGTGACACTTGTTAATCAGACTGAAGAAATCAAAAAATCTGTAAAAGATGTCAAAGTCGAGGAAGTGTTCACTAATAAAACCAAATTGGAAACGCTTTTAAAAGAAATTGACAAATTAGATCCAGAAAAATACACTGAGGATTCAGTAAAGGGCTTAAAAGAAAAAGTTGCAAAAGCTAAAGAAGTATTAACAATTGCTAAAAATCAAGAGGAAGTTAATTCGGTATATAAAGAGTTAGTTAATTACAAAAACAGTAGTTTAAGACGTGTGAAAATGACTCATAAACCACTAGAGGAAAACACTCCTAAACTAGATACAACAAATGGTAAAGAAACAGTAGGGAAGAAAGCCCAAAATACTGAGCCAAATGATAGGAATATCGCAGGACATAATCATATCTTGAATGGGATTACTTTACCTGAAGGTAGTGGACTACGAGCTGCACCTAAACCAGAATTAGCTGATGTTCAAATTGGACGATGGAATGGAACTAGACGAACGTTTGATAGTTCGAATGTATTTGTAACACCTGCCAACCAAGGGATAGTTGGAAACGTTATGAAAATTAAAGCTATTTCTGCCAGTGATAATTTTACAAATATTGAAGTTACAGGTAACCAGGGATTCCCATTAAAAGTAAAAAAGAACATCAAAGGTAAAGAAGCAGAGTTATATTTTGAGGGGAATACACCATCTAATGGTTCTTGGAATATGACGGTGACAGCCACTACTGCTAAAGGAACAAAAAGTTTTAATTTTGGATATTATACTGCTTTAAGAAAACCTACTATTCTAACACAAAATACTGCTTTAGAGGGAAAAGCTAAAGAAAAACCAACTATTGAAGTAGAAGTTCCTACATTTTCTCCAGCACCAACTGGGGCAAAATTTAAAGTTTACCTAGTCAGAGGAGGAAGTACAAATGGATGGGATAATAGTGGTAATGCTTATCCTTCAGGATATTCTGTTTTAGCTTCGGCTGATGTTGTTGCTTCTACTGGGGGAAAAGGAACTGCAACTATCAATGCAAGTAATTATAGAGTTAGTGAGCTGGGCACTACAGCTTTTAAAGCAATAACTGTAATAGAGTTAAATGGAAGAGAGAATGATACTGACCCAGGTGAACGTGGATCATGGTTTAGTGATGAAAGAAGAGCGACAGAGAGACTTGCTAATAAGACAGCGTTAACGGCAGTACTTTCAGATGATACAACAACCAAAGGAACTCCAGCTTATTATAATGCCGAAGCAAGTAAGAAAACAGCGTATGACAATGCGGTAGCAGCAGGTAAAGTCGTATTAGCCAAAGATAATGCGACACAAACGGAAGTAGATAATGCCGTAAGTGCGATAACGAACGCTAAGA
>CAUTXU010000005.1:0-27288 GCA_963542415.1 uncultured Streptococcus sp. | reverse complement strand
TGACTCTTGCTGTTGCTGCAGAAGTAAACAAAGAAGAACAAAACCTTGGTATTGTGATTGATGCTTATGGAGCTGGTCCATTTATGGTCGCAACTAAGATCAAAGGAATGGTTGCTGCAGAAGTATCTGACGAACGTTCAGCTTATATGACTCGTGGTCACAACAACTCACGTATGATCACTATGGGTGCACAACTTGTTGGTGATGAATTGGCTAAAAACATCGCTAAAGGATTTGTTAACGGTAAATACGATGGTGGACGTCACCAAATTAGGGTCGATATGTTGAACAAAATGTGCTAATACTCTTCAAAAATCAAGATAATCTGTCGTCAGCTCACTTTAGCTAACCTCAGTTATGCTTGCAGCTCGCTTCCTAAGCTAATCTTGATTTTTCTTGAGTAGGGATAAATGATATTAGATTTATATAATTAATCGGAGGGAATAACTAATGAGAATTGCAATTGGATGTGACCACATCGTAACAGATGAAAAAATGGCGGTTTCAGAATTTTTGAAATCAAAAGGATATGAAGTCATTGACTTTGGTACATATGACCATACACGTACTCACTACCCAATCTTTGGTAAAAAAGTAGGGGAAGCTGTAACTAGCGGTCAAGCTGATCTTGGGGTATGTATCTGTGGTACTGGTGTTGGTATCAACAACGCTGTAAATAAAGTTCCAGGTGTTCGTTCTGCCTTGGTTCGTGATATGACAACAGCCCTTTATGCTAAAGAACAATTGAACGCTAACGTTATCGGTTTTGGTGGTAAGATTACTGGTGAATTGCTCATGTGTGATATCATCGAAGCTTTCATCCATGCTGAATACAAACCATCTGAAGAAAACAAGAAATTGATTGCGAAAATTGAACACGTTGAAAGTCACAATGCTCAACAAACAGACGCAAACTTCTTCACTGAATTCCTTGAAAAATGGGATCGCGGAGAATACCACGACTAAGAGGTGACCTATGATTTTAACAGTCACAATGAACCCATCCATTGATATTTCCTATCCTTTGGATGAGTTGAAGATTGATACTGTCAATCGTGTGGTGGATGTAACCAAAACGGCTGGTGGTAAGGGACTCAATGTTACCCGAGTACTTTCAGAATTTGGGGATTCTGTTCTTGCTACTGGTTTAGTGGGTGGCAAACTTGGTGAGTTTTTAGTTGAAAATATTGATGATAATGTTAAGAAAGATTTCTTTTCTATTCAGGGAGAAACTCGTAACTGTATCGCTATTCTCCACGGAGACAACCAAACAGAAGTTCTTGAAAAAGGTCCTGAAGTATTGGAACAGGAAGGTCAAGACTTTTTGGAACATTTCAAAAATCTCCTAGAGTCAGTTGAAGTAGTAGCTATCTCAGGTAGTCTGCCAGCTGGCCTTCCAGTTGATTACTATGCGAGCTTGGTAGAACTTGCTAATCAAGCTGGCAAGCCTGTTGTTTTGGACTGCTCTGGTGCAGCACTTCAGGCGGTTCTTGAATCACCACATAAACCAACAGTCATCAAACCAAATAATGAGGAATTGTCTCAGCTTCTTGGAAGAGAAGTTTCTGAGGATTTGGATGAATTAAAAGAAGTCCTTCAAGAACCTTTGTTTGCAGGTATTGAATGGATTATCGTTTCACTTGGTGCCAACGGTGCCTTTGCCAAACATGGTGACACTTTCTACAAGGTAGATATTCCTAGAATTCAGGTGGTAAATCCTGTTGGATCTGGAGACTCTACTGTGGCAGGAATTTCTTCAGGACTTCTTCACAAAGAATCGGATGCAGAATTACTCATCAAGGCAAATGTCCTTGGTATGCTCAATGCTCAAGAAAAAATGACTGGTCATGTCAATATGGCCAACTATCAAGCTCTATATGATCAATTAATAGTAAAAGAGGTATAAAATGGCTTTAACAGAACAAAAACGTGCACGCTTAGAAAAACTTTCTGACGAAAATGGTATCATCTCAGCTCTTGCTTTTGACCAACGTGGTGCTTTGAAACGCCTCATGGCTCAACACCAAACAGAAGAACCAACTGTGGCTCAAATGGAAGAACTGAAAGTCTTGGTTGCAGATGAATTGACTAAATACGCTTCATCTATGCTTCTTGACCCTGAGTATGGACTTCCAGCAACTAAAGCTCTTGATGAAAAAGCTGGTCTTCTCCTTGCTTATGAAAAAACAGGTTATGACACAACAAGCACAAAACGCTTGCCAGACTGCTTGGATGTTTGGTCTGCAAAACGTATTAAAGAAGAAGGTGCAGATGCAGTTAAATTCTTGCTTTACTATGATGTAGATAGCTCAGACGAACTCAACCAAGAAAAACAAGCTTACATCGAACGTATCGGTTCTGAGTGTGTGGCTGAAGATATTCCATTCTTCCTTGAAATCCTTGCTTACGATGAAAAAATTGCTGACGCAGGTTCTGTAGAATACGCTAAAGTAAAACCACACAAAGTTATCGGTGCTATGAAAGTCTTCTCAGACCCACGCTTTAACATTGATGTCTTGAAAGTAGAAGTTCCTGTTAACATTAAATATGTTGAAGGCTTCGCTGAAGGTGAAGTAGTTTATACACGTGAAGAAGCAGCAGCCTTCTTCAAAGCACAAGATGAAGCAACTAACTTGCCATACATCTACTTGAGTGCTGGTGTATCAGCTAAACTCTTCCAAGATACTCTTGTATTTGCCCATGAATCAGGTGCAAACTTTAACGGAGTTCTTTGTGGCCGTGCTACATGGGCTGGATCAGTTGAAGCTTACATCAAAGATGGTGAAGCAGCAGCTCGCGAATGGCTTCGCACAACTGGTTTTGAAAACATTGACGAACTCAACAAAGTTCTTCAAACAACAGCGACTTCATGGAAAGAACGCGTTTAAGAAAGTCATTAAAAACTGAAATTTTTAATACTTACAAAAATCCCCACCAGTCGGTGGGGATAGTTTTATGGTTTAGAAAGAATAATTTTTGTTTGTTTTGAAAGTTGTTCAAAGGTTTCTTTGCTCAGTTTAGAATCTGAAACGATGGTATCAATATCAGAGATATTGTAGAAGGTATAAAAATCAAATTTATTGAACTTACTATTGTCAGCTAGTAAGTATTTTTTATTGGAATTATTGAGGGCGATGCGTTGAGATTCACCTTCCTCTTCACTAAAGGTCGCAATCGCATTGTCCTTAATACCATTACAGCTAACGAAGGCTTTAGAAAATTGAAGATTGGCTAAGTTTTGCAAGGTTAGTGTTCCCACAAAGGCTCCAGTGATAGAGCGATAGTTTCCACCGATTAAAATCAAATCTGTTAGTTTTCGTTCGTTTAAGATGAGAAAGACTGGTAAACTGTTTGTTACAACACGAATATTATCAATTGGAAGTTCACGGGCAAAAGATTCCAAGGTTGTTCCTGGACCAATAAAAATAGTTTCTCCTTCATCGATTAAATGACCTGCAAAACGGCTAATTTCTTGTTTTTCTGCAATCTGTAAGCTTTGTTTTTCAATATTGGAACGTTCATTATTTAAAATAGAACCTGTGCGAATTTTTTCAGCTCCCCCGTGCACCCGAACAAGTAAATCCTTGTCTGCCAACTCTTGCAAGTAGCGTCTAGCAGTCATATCTGATACATCCAAGCGAGTCATGATTTCTTTTACAGTAATAGTTCCCTTTGTATTTACCGTTTCTAGAATATTATCTAGTTTTTCCTGCTTTAACATCGTTATCACCTCTATTTCTATTACTATTTTATCATAAAGTATTCAATCAATCAATTTAAAAAACAAAAGAAAACAAAAACAAAAATATCATGGTTGTTTTAAACAAACCATGATATTTGTTATCAGTTCTGGGATAATTGAATTAGTCCAAACCGTAGTTGTAATCATCGTCTTGCATGGCTTCAACTTCACCAAGGAGGTAACCATTTCCGACTTGAGAGAAGAAGTCGTGGTTAGAAGTTCCTGTTGAAATACCGTTCATAACGATTGGGTTGACATCATCAGCTGAATCTGGGAAGAGTGGATCTTGTCCCAGGTTCATGAGTGCCTTGTTAGCATTGTAGCGAAGGAAGGTTTTGACTTCTTCCGTCCAACCAACACCGTCATAGAGGCTTTCTGTGTAGCCTTCTTCATTTTCATAAAGAGTATAGAGCAGGTCGTACATCCATTCTTTGAGTTTTTCTTGCTCTTCTTCAGGCAATTCATTGAAACCAAGTTGGAATTTATAACCAATGTAGGTTCCGTGAACAGATTCATCACGAATAATCAATTTGATGATTTCCGCAACGTTAGCTAGCTTGTTGTTACCAAGATAGTAGAGGGGAGTGAAGAAACCTGAATAGAAGAGGAAGGTTTCAAGGAAGACGCTGGCAACTTTCTTTTCAAGTGGGCTACCGTTGAGGTAGATTTCATTGACAATCTCAGCCTTCTTTTGTAGATAAGGATTGGTATTAGTCCATTCGAAAATTTCTTCAATCTCAGCCTTGGTATTCAAAGTAGAGAAGATTGATGAGTAAGATTTTGCATGGACAGATTCCATAAATTGGATGTTGTTGAAGACAGCTTCCTCATGCGGTGTACGGATGTCCGAGCGAAGGGCCTGAACCCCTGTTTCAGATTGCATAGTATCGAGAAGTGTTAAACCACCAAAGACTTTTCCGACCAAGTCTTTTTCCTTGTTTGATAGCTTTCTCCAGTCGTCTAAGTCATTTGACAAGGGAATACGTGTATCAAGCCAGAATTGTTCTGTTAACTTTTCCCAAGTTGATTTATCGATGACATCTTCGATGGCATTCCAGTTAATGGCTTTGTAGTAAGTTTCCATTTGAAATCTCTTTCTGTATTTAGTATTGTGATTTCACAATTATCTCTATTTTATCATAAATCTAGAGGAGTATCGCACAAAAAGTCGGAAGACCGACTTTTATTTCATAGTATAGATGTTTGTTCCAGCTTAGTTTAGTGTGGTAAATGAATCGCTAATCTGAGAAAATGTAGTTTTCTCAAGCAAAGATTAAATCACGCAGCTTTCACATTGGTTAGCACCGACTTCTCCACCATCATCTGTAAAGGTACGGACGTAGTAGATAGACTTGATACCCTTGTTAAAGGCATAGTTACGAAGGATAGACAAGTCACGTGTCGTTTGTTTGTTTTCTTTCTTCCATTCGTAAAGTCCTTTTGGAATGTCACTACGCATGAAGAGGGTAAGTGAAAGTCCTTGATCCACGTGCTCAGTTGCAGCAGCGTAAACATCGATGACTTTACGCATATCCATGTCGTAGGCAGAAGTGTAGTAAGGAATCGTTTCTGTTGACAAGCCAGCAGCAGGGTAGTAGATTTTACCGATTTTCTTCTCTTGACGTTCTTCGATACGTTGCGTAATCGGGTGGATAGAAGCAGAAACGTCATTGATGTAACTGATAGAACCATTTGGCGCTACAGCAAGGCGGTTTTGGTGGTAAAGACCATCTGCTTGAACCTTGTCGCGAAGTTCAGCCCAGTCAGCAGCACTTGGGATAAAGACATCTTTGAAGAGTTCTTTAACACGGTCTGATTTTGGAACAAACTCGCCAGTCACATACTTGTCAAAGTAGCTTCCCTTAGCATAGTCTGATTTTTCAAAGTTATGGAAGGTAATACCACGTTCACGCGCGATGTTGTTTGACTCAACCAAGGTCCAGTAGTTCATAAGCATAAAGTAGATGCTTGTAAATTCAACAGACTCAGGCGATCCATATTCAATCAATTGTTGGGCAAGGTAGCTGTGAAGTCCCATGGCACCAAGACCAAAAGTATGAGCTTGGCTATTTCCATGGTTGATTGTAGGAACAGCTACGATGTGTGAACTATCTGTAACGAAAGTAAGGGCACGAACCATAGCACGGATAGAACGACCAAAGTCAGGTGAAGTCATCATGTTGACCACGTTGGTTGAACCAAGGTTACATGAAACGTCCGTTCCCATTTGAAGGAATTCTTGAGCATCGTTGATCAAGCTTGGTTCTTGGACTTGAAGAATCTCAGAACACAAGTTACTCATGATAATCTTTCCATCAACAGGATTTGCACGGTTAGCCGTATCAATGTTGACTACATAAGGGTAGCCAGACTCTTGTTGCAATTTAGAGATTTCAGTTTCCAAATCACGCGCCTTGATTTTTGTCTTGCGGATATTTGGATTTGCGACTAGTTCATCGTATTTTTCAGTGATGTCGATGTAGTTAAATGGCACACCGTATTCAAGCTCTACTGAGTAAGGGCTGAAGAGGTACATTTCTTCATTTTTACGAGCCAATTCGTAGAATTTATCTGGTACCACAACACCAAGTGAAAGGGTCTTTACACGAACTTTTTCATCAGCGTTTTCTTTCTTAGTTGAAAGGAAAGCGATGATATCTGGATGAAAGACGTTGAGATAGACAACACCAGCACCTTGACGTTGCCCCAATTGGTTAGAGTAAGAGAAGCTGTCTTCGAAGAGTTTCATAACTGGTACGACCCCAGAAGCTGCTCCTTCGTAGCCTTTGATAGGTGCACCAGCTTCACGAAGGTTGCTGAGGGTAATTCCCACACCACCACCGATACGTGAAAGTTGAAGAGCTGAGTTGATAGAACGTCCGATAGAGTTCATATCATCAGTTACTTGGATCAGGAAGCAAGATACCAACTCCCCACGACGAGCACGCCCAGCATTCAAGAAGGAAGGAGTAGCAGGTTGGTACCGTTGATGGATAATCTCATTTGCAATATCAGTAGCAATAGCTTCATTGCCATCTGCGAAGTAAAGAGCATTAAAGAAGACGCGGTCTTCCATACTTTCAAGATAATATTCACTGTCGTTTGTCTTCAAGGCATATTGATTGTAAAACTTATAAGCTGCCATGAAAGACTTGAATTGGAAGTTTTGTTCTTTGATAAATTGATGCAATTCTTCCAAAAATTCTGGACGGTATTTCTTGATAAAGGCTGTTTCGATGTAGTTGTGTTCAATGAGGTAGTTGATTTTATCCTTGATTGAATCAAAAACCATAGTGTTTGGAACTACATTTTCTTTAAAGAAGGCATCCAAGGCTTCCTTATCTTTATGAAGCATGATTTGTCCATTAACAGGACGGTTGATTTCGTTATTGAGACGGAAGTAAGTCACGTCCTCAAGATGTTTTAATCCCATAAAATTTCCCTTATCTAATTACAAAAGAAAGGCTTCTAAGTTAGCCCTAGAAGCAGTTTCTTCTGGATGATGTACTAAGATTATGCTAATTGTTTCAGTTTTCCTGGTTGGAAACCTGAAAAGACTTCAGTTGGTGTTTGGATAACAGGAGCTGCGCTGAAACCGAGCTCTTTAACCTGATCGATGTACTCAGGTTGCTCATCAAGATTGATTTCACGATAAGCGACATTATTACTGTCCAAGAAACGTTTGGTCATCTTACATTGGACACAGTTGTTTTTAGAATAAACGGTTACCATTGTGTAACTCCTCTTTCAAAATAGATTACTTTCTTAGTATATCAGAAAATAAATTTTTGTCAATGATTTAAAACTAAATATAGTGGTCTATTTTTCTAGATAACCAAACAAAACACAATATGTAGTGTTTGTTTTGTGAAATAGTGATAATTATCCTATAATTTGTTTTTTGAAAAACTATATCCTGTGTTTTGTTACATAAGATAGAAGATTTTCAGCAAGTTATCTGAAAGGAAATCGAATAAATCCCATAAAATGCTTGAAAAAAATCCTAGAAGATGATATAATACCAAATTGTAAGGGTTATCACATATAACTCAAAAAAGAAAGAACAAAAGGAGAGTCAAACTATGGCTTCTAAAGATTTCCACGTAGTGGCAGAAACAGGTATTCACGCACGTCCAGCAACATTGTTGGTACAAACTGCTAGCAAATTTGCTTCAGATATCACTCTTGAGTACAAAGGTAAATCAGTTAACCTTAAATCAATCATGGGTGTTATGAGTCTTGGTGTTGGCCAAGGTGCTGACGTAACTATCTCAGCTGAAGGTGCAGATGCAGATGACGCTATCGCTGCAATCTCAGAAACAATGGAAAAAGAAGGATTGGCATAAGGAAAATGACAGAAATGCTTAAAGGAATCGCAGCATCTGACGGTGTTGCAGTTGCAAAAGCATATCTACTCGTTCAACCGGATTTGTCATTCGAGACTGTTTCAGTCGAAGATACAAACGCAGAAGAGGCTCGTTTGGATGTTGCTCTTGAAGCTTCTCAAAACGAGCTTTCTCTTATCCGTGAGAAAGCTGTAGGTACGCTTGGTGAAGAAGCGGCTCAAGTTTTTGACGCTCATTTGATGGTTCTTTCTGACCCAGAATTGATTGGTCAGATTAAAGAAACAATCCGTGCTAAGAAAGTCAATGCTGAAGCAGGTCTTAAAGAAGTGACTGACATGTTCATCACTATCTTTGAAGGCATGGAAGACAACCCATACATGCAAGAACGTGCAGCGGATATCCGCGACGTGACAAAACGTGTATTGGCAAACCTTCTTGGTAAAAAATTGCCAAACCCAGCTTCTATCAACGAAGAAGTAATTGTGATTGCGCATGACTTGACACCATCTGATACAGCTCAATTGGACAAAAACTTTGTAAAAGCTTTTGTAACAAACATCGGTGGACGTACAAGCCACTCAGCTATCATGGCACGTACACTTGAAATTGCAGCTGTATTGGGAACAAATAACATCACTGAAGTGGTGAAAGACGGTGATATCCTTGCCGTTAACGGAATTACTGGTGAAGTGATTATCAACCCAACAGATGAACAAGCGGCAGAATTTAAAGCAGCTGGTGAAGCTTATGCTAAACAAAAAGCTGAATGGGCACTTTTGAAAGATGCTCAAACAGTGACTGCTGACGGTAAACACTTTGAGTTGGCTGCTAACATCGGTACTCCAAAAGACGTTGAAGGTGTTAACAACAACGGTGCAGAAGCTGTTGGACTTTACCGTACAGAGTTCTTGTACATGGATTCTCAAGACTTCCCAACAGAAGACGAGCAGTATGAAGCATACAAGGCTGTTCTTGAGGGAATGAATGGTAAACCAGTGGTTGTTCGTACAATGGATATCGGTGGAGATAAGGAACTTCCTTACTTCGATATGCCACACGAAATGAACCCATTCCTTGGATTCCGTGCCCTTCGTATCTCTATTTCTGAAACTGGAGATGCAATGTTCCGTACACAAATCCGTGCCCTTCTTCGTGCTTCTGTTCATGGTCAATTGCGTATCATGTTCCCAATGGTTGCCCTTTTGAAAGAATTCCGTGCAGCTAAAGCAGTTTATGAAGAAGAAAAAGCAAACCTTCTTGCTGAAGGTGTTGCAGTTGCGGATGACATCCAAGTTGGTATCATGATTGAAATCCCTGCAGCAGCAATGCTTGCAGACCAATTTGCAAAAGAAGTAGACTTCATGTCAATTGGTACAAACGACTTGATCCAATACTCAATGGCGGCAGACCGTATGAACGAACAAGTTTCATACCTTTACCAACCATATAACCCATCAATCCTTCGCTTGATCAACAACGTTATCAAAGCAGCTCACGCTGAAGGTAAATGGGCTGGTATGTGTGGTGAGATGGCTGGTGACCAACAAGCTGTTCCACTTCTTGTCGGAATGGGCTTGGATGAGTTCTCTATGTCAGCAACATCTGTACTTCGTACACGTAGCTTGATGAAGAAATTGGATACTGCTAAGATGGAAGAGTACGCTAACCGTGCCCTTACAGAGTGTTCAACAATGGAAGAAGTTCTTGAACTTCAAAAAGAATACGTTAACTTTGATTAATGTCATTAACCTTGTAACTTAGTTGCAAGGTTTTTTTGACGTATTTTGGAAAAGTATTGTCCTATAAAGTCTACTTTTCAATGGAACAGAGGCATGATATAATAAGGGGAAGTAAATAGAATAAGAGAGAAACCATGTCTAAAGAAATTGATATTGAATATTACCACCAGCTAGCCTTGCAAAAGCAGAAGGAGCATCGCAAAGTCTTAGCCAATTTAAAGAAAAAGCCACCAAAAAATCTAGATAAGATAGCCCAGCAGATTCACCAAGAAGTCTTTGCGGAGATTGATTGTACGGCCTGTGCCAACTGTTGCAAGACATTGGGGCCTGACTTTAAAGAAGCGGATATTACACGAATCGCCAAGTACTTTAAGATGAAATTACCAGCTTTTGAAGCGGAGTTTCTGCAGGTAGATGAAGATGGAGATAAGGTTTTTAAATCCATGCCTTGTCCCTTTCTAGGAGGAGATAACCTCTGTTCTATCTATGACGTTCGTCCAAAGGCCTGTCGTGAATTTCCCCATACAGACCGTAAAAAAATCCATCAAATCAACCATTTGACGATTAAGAATACCTTGACTTGTCCAGCAGCCTATCTCTTTGTTGAGAAATTAAAGGATAAGTTGTAGAGATTTATTATAAAGATACTGTTCTAACTCTGTAGAAATAATTTCTATGGAGTTTTCTTTTTATGGCCTGTTCTGAGAAATCATCAATTTATTTTTATAAAAAAGCAACTATAAGGATTTTTTAAGTAAGTGAACGTATACTTATACAAACCAAAAGAAAGAGGTGCGGATATGAATTATCTAGTTATTCCAGCATACCAACCTGATTTTAATCTGCTAACACTGATTGAAAAAATTCACGATAAAAGTGATTTTTCGATCATTGTGATTGATGATGGTAGTTCTCCTGAATGCCAAGAAATCTTTGCTCGAGCTGAAAACTATGGGACTGTACTTCGTCATCAGGTCAATCAAGGTAAAGGTCAGGCTTTGAAAACAGCTTTTGCTTACATTCAATCCCTCAAGAAGCCTGGAACGGTGGTCACTGCTGACGCAGATGGTCAACATAGAATCTGGGACATCTTTCGTACCTTGACTGAATCAAATGAAAATCCCGATACATTGGTCCTTGGTGTCCGTGCTTTTACAGGCAAGGTTCCCCTGCGTAGTCGATTTGGAAACAGCTTGACCCGTATCTTATTTAAAATCCAAACGGGAGTCGCAGTTTCGGATACGCAGACAGGATTACGTGCCTTTTCAACGGATATGATTCCCTTCATGCTCAAGATAGAAGGACAACGTTATGAATACGAGATGAACATGCTCCTCGAAGCAAGCCAGGTCTACCCAATCTCGGAAATTCCAATTGAAACAGTCTATATCAACGATAATGAGGCTTCTCACTTTAGACCAATTCGGGACGGCTTGAGGATTTATAAAAATATTTTAAAGTTTGCGCTCTCGTCTTTTAGTAGTTTTATCGTAGATTATTTGGTCTATGCTCTCTCCATTCTATTCCTGAGTTTTATTCCATCGGGTTTACGACTTATCCTCTCAAATGGTTTGGCCCGTGTGACTAGCTCCATCTTTAACTTTTCTACCAATAAAAAATTGGTCTTTAAGAATAAGGCTAGCAGTTTTAAAACAGGATCAGGCTATTTCGGACTAGCAGTTGGTCTCTTTATCTTAGACACTATTCTAATTCGACTCTTTAATTCTGGTCTTGGAGTCAACTTGCTGATTGCAAAGATTCTTGTCGGAATGGTGCTCTTCATCCTCTCATGGACAGTTCAAACTCGCTATATTTTCAAAGAAAGGAGTTTTAATCCTTCATGAAAGTTTTAAAGAAACCCTACTTATACGCATCGGTCTTGGGCATGCTTCTGACGAGTTCCTTTACCTATTCGATGTTGAAGACCTTTGTACTCGCTGAAACGATTTCCGCCGTATCCAATACCAGCTCCACATCTGATACTGCAGCAGCTAGTCAGGCGGCTAAAAATGCCCAAGTGACGGATACCAGCTATTCAGATGGAAATATCAGTGTCAATCTAACTGAAAAAACTGTGAATGAAACGCAAGTCTATGTGGCAGACATAACTATCAGTTCATCGGATTATCTAAAAACAGCCCTAGCTCAAAACTCCTATGGAACCAACGTAACAGCCAAAACCTCTGTGACAGCTGGTGAAAATAATGCCATTCTAGCTGTAAACGGTGACTACTATGGAGCCAATAGCTCTGGTTACGTTATCCGTAATGGAGTTGTCTATCGGGATAGTGTCCGTGAAGACGCCAGTAATGGTGACCTTGCCATTTACAAGGATGGCTCTTTTAAAATCATTTACGAAAACCAAATTTCAGCTGACCAGTTAGTTCAAGATGGTGTAGTTAATCTACTGGCATTTGGTCCGTCTCTAGTTGAAAATGGTGAGATTTCTGTCGGTATCAATACAGAAGTTGGTCAGGCTATGGTTTCAAATCCTCGTACAGCTATTGGAATTATCGATGAAAACCGCTACATCATTGTCGTTTCGGATGGTCGAACCTCTGAGAGCAAGGGCTTGTCTCTTTATCAGATGGCAGAAGTGATGAAGTCGTACGGAGTGAAGACAGCCTATAACCTTGATGGCGGTGGATCCTCAACTCTCTACTTCAATGGTCAGGTAATCAATAAACCGACTACAGGTGGAAGCAAGATATCAGAAAGGGCGGTGAGTGATATTGTCTACATCGGTTATTAAAAACAAACGCGTCAAAAAAACATTTGTTAGTTATAGTCTTCTAACTATTTTGTTCTTAGCATTTAGCCGTATCTACGAGTCCTTTAGTTTTGGGGAAACCTCCCTTCATATGCACTATCTCTTTGTGGTTCCTCTAATAGGGGGTATCATTATGGCATTATTGATGAAAATTATCCCAAACTTAGGGCGACTCAGTCTAAACTTGTGGAACTCCGCAGTTGCAGTACTAACAGCAGGAATGCTTTTTCGAGGAATTGTCAATCTATCAGGTCGTTCAACGACACTAGATCAACCCTACTGGTGTGTTGGCCTTGCCTTTGCTATTTTAGCTATAGTATCACTTTTCTTTCAGAAGAAAAACAGTAAGTAATTAGCTTAAAAATGAAAAAACTGGTTGTTGAGAGAAACAGCCAGTTTTATTGTGGTATAATGAAGTAAGAAAACACCTCAAGCTACTTGAAAATGAAGGAGAACTCTGTGCCTAGACCGAAAACAAAAGATGAGCTAGTGCTGGCCTCTAAGGAAAACTATGAAAAGGTCAATCGTTTCATCTCCCAACTAAGTGAGGGAGAGCTACAGACTCCATTTGATTTTTTTAGAGACCCAAAGAAAAAAGAAGCCCACTGGAAAAGTGATAAGAATCTACGCGATGTCTTGATTCATCTTTATGAATGGCAGCAATTACTTTTAAATTGGGTACATTCTAATCAAGAAGGTCAAGAAAGAACTTTTCTCCCTGAACCTTATAATTGGAAAACTTATGGACAAATGAATGTCGTTCTTTGGAAGAAGCACCAGAAAACGACATTAGAAGAAGCGACCAGACTCTTTGCGCAATCGCATAGAGAGGTTTTAGAGTTGATAGAAGGCTTCAGCACTGACGAACTCTTTACCAAAGGTATCTATCAGTGGACAGGTGGGACAAGTCTAGGTTCCTACTTTGTCAGTAGCACGTCAAGCCACTATAATTGGGAACTGAAAAAATTCAAAGCTCATCGGAAGACTTTAAAGGTATAGATGGACTATTTGAAATGGCAAGAATGAGTTCTTTTAAACGTAAGATAAAAGCAAAGGGCTATCAAGTGATGTAGCCCTTTTGAGTTATACAAGCAAATTACCATGCAAAAGCTGTCGTTGGAGCATTAAGTGCTTCTAACCATTGTTTATTTTTCGCAGGGCAAAGAGTTACGGATATACCTGTCATATCCAGACTGGTCATAAATGTGCCTGATTTTATGAAGGTAATAGTGACTCCTTCAATTTCTAAGAGTTGAAGGAGATCATTGATAAATATGCCCATTTCTAGGTTGGTAGTAGTGCCTAGATTATTTACAAGCAATATAAATTGATCACCACGTTTCCAATGATAGTGCAATCTTAATTTGCTTATAATTTCATTTGCAAGGATTTCCGATGATTGAAATGGGACGATACGATATCCTTCTTCGCCATGTATCCCAATACCATAGGAAATTTTTCCTTCTTCCAAGCTAAATAGTGGAAGGGTGGCTTGGGGGAGACTAGCAGCTTTCGTTGCAAAGCCAATCGTTGCGATTTCGGGAGCAAGCTCATGACCTAAATCAGTTAGTTGTTCTATGTCGGCTCCATTTTGAGCTGCAAATCCTAGAATTTTATGAAGTAAAATTGTCCCTGCAAGTCCTCTCCCTCTAATTTGAAATTTATTGTGAGGTTCGATTGAAATATCATCGTGTGATAAACTATAGCCGACTTTAATTCCTTCTTTTCTAGCAGTGTTAATGGCCGAGCTAAATTCTTTGATGTCTGCTTCGAAATTTTTTACAATGATGAAGACACCGTGACCATTGTTTAAAAAACGAATGGACTCTAAGATTTCAGTTCTTGTAGGAGGAGTAAATAATTGGCCATAGATAGCAGCGGTAAGCATTCCTTCTCCCACATATCCAATATGAGCAGGTTCATGACCTGAACCCCCACCTGACAATATTGGAACCTGATGAGGATTGCGATTTTTTTGATAGACTAATGGTAAGGTAGGGTGTTTTTCTAATTCAGGATGACTGCTGACAGTTGCCGAAATGTAACTTGAAATAATTTTCTGTTTATGATTTGAAATAAATGTCATTGTGGTCTCTTTCCAATAATTGTCATGATTAGAAAGTCTGGTTGTGGAACTGGACTTTTTTTATTGACGTAAGCCTTCACGATTTCTGCTAGAGCATGTGAATGATAGTCTAACAAAAAACAAGTATAAGCAGATGAATCGATATCAATCTGACCGTATTCTCTTAAAATTTTTGATACAAGCAAGCGACAGTAGCTGATAAAGTGATCATAGAAGTTATTTTGCCCTTGAATATCAAAAAGTTGAATATAAAAGTCACGCTCTTGTTCGAAATAAAAAAATAATTCTTGTAATAGTTTTTGGCCTGAAATGAAGTCCAAGTTATTGGTGATATACTCGGTTAAGTCATTTTCAAATATCCAGTCTAGCAGTTCATATTTGTCAAGAAAGTGATTATAAAAGGTCTGTCTACGAATGCCAGCTGATTCCATGATATCTACAATAGAGATTTTATCAAATTCTCTAGTAGCTAATAGGTCTCTAAATGCCTTGGCAATCCGTTTTTTTGTAATAAGTGATGATGCCATAGGAAACCTTTCTTTTACTTACTTCATTTTACCAAAAAAATGTTTTAAACGGGTTTAAAAGGGGACAAATAATAGAATCTGTCCCTTATCAGCCAGCAGTAAAAAATATATAATGAAAGCGAAAACAAAGGTAGATGCCGAAAGGAGTTTCTCATGAAAAAAATTATAAATGAACCGACACAAGTTGTTGATGAAATGTTGCAGGGATTGTCATTCATGCATGATGACTTGGTAGAACGCTTAGATGGTTTTGATGTCATCGTTAGAAAGGCAGAAAAGACAGGAAAAGTTGGACTCATTTCAGGTGGAGGTTCAGGACATGAACCAAGTCATGCTGGATTTGTAGGAGATGGAATGTTGTCTGCTGCCATTTGTGGAGCAGTCTTCACTTCACCTACTCCGGACCAAATTTTAGAAGCCATCAAGGCGGCTGATGAAGGTGCTGGAGTTTTCATGGTCATCAAGAACTATTCTGGGGACATTATGAACTTTGAAATTGCACAAGAACTTGCTGAAATGGAAGGTATTGATGTAGCAAGCGTTGTGGTTGATGATGATATCGCTGTTGAAAATAGTCTCTATACCCAAGGTCGTCGAGGTGTTGCAGGTACTATATTAGTCCATAAAATTTTGGGTGCTGCAGCTCGTTCTGGTAAATCATTATCTGAAATGAAGGACTTGGCCGACAAACTTGTCTTAGAAATTAAAACAATTGGGCTAGCCTTGTCTGGAGCAACTGTTCCTGAAGTTGGGAAACCAGGTTTTGTTCTAGAAGATGATGAATTTGAATATGGAGTTGGTATTCACGGTGAGCCAGGATATAAAAAAGAGAAAATGCAGCCTTCAGCACAATTGGCCTCAGAATTGGTTGAAAAATTATCTGAAGGTTTCCAACTTAAAGCTGGTGAACGCTATGGCCTTCTCATCAATGGTTTAGGAAGCACTCCTCTTATGGAACAATACGTATTTGCAAATGATGTGGCTAAATTACTCCATGAAAAAGGTGTTGAGTTGGCATTTAAGAAAATTGGAAACTATATGACCTCAATTGATATGGCTGGTTTGTCATTAACATTGATTCGATTGGCAGATGATAAGTGGTTAGATGCTCTAAATGCACCTGTTACTACACCAGCTTGGTAAAACTCAAGGAGGAAATGTCGCATGAATGCTGAACAAGCTCTTGAATGGATGAAGCTTTTTAATGAAAAGATTCAAGAACAGAAAGATTACCTTAGTGAGCTAGACACTCCTATAGGAGATGGAGACCACGGTGGAAATATGGCGCGTGGCATGGCTGCAGTTATGGAAAACTTAGAAGGAAAGCAATTTGAGACCAGCAGTGATGTGTTTAAACTTGTCTCAATGCAACTACTGAGTAAGGTAGGCGGTGCTTCTGGTCCCTTGTATGGCTCTGCTTTTATGGGCATGGCCAAGGCTGATTCAAATTCGAAAATAGAGGAAATCTTACAAAGCGGTTTGGATATGATTGTCAAACGTGGGAAAGCAGAAGTTGGAGAAAAGACAATGGTTGATGTTTGGACTCCTGTTATTGCTACTTTGTCTGATGGTCAATTGACTCAAGAGGTTATTGATAAGGTAGTAAATGCTACCAAAGATTTACTTGCAACTAAAGGAAGAGCATCTTATGTAGGAGAACGTTCTCTTGGACATATTGACCCTGGATCATTCTCATCAGGCTTACTCTTTACTGCTCTTTTAGAAACTGGGGTGGTTTGATGGGAAGTATTGGTCTTGTTATCGTTTCACATTCCAAACACATTGCACAAGGTGTCGTTGAACTGATTAGTGAAGTAGCTAAAGATGTTCCGATTACTTATGTAGGAGGAACCGAAGATGGAGGAATTGGAACAAGTTTTGATCAAGTAGATAGGGTTGTTTCCGAAAATCCAGCAGATACTTTATTAGCCTTTTTTGACCTAGGTTCTGCTAAAATGAACTTAGAAATGGTGGCTGATTTCAGTGATAAAAGTATCATCATCAACAGGGTTCCAATTGTAGAAGGTGCCTATACTGCAGCTGCTCTTCTTCAGGCTGGTGCAGAACTGTCAGTTATTCAAACACAATTGTCGGAGCTTGAAATCAATAAATAAGGAATTTTACTATAACTCTTTTTATAAGTGGGCTATTGATTATCTCAACTATCAAATTTTAAGTAAATAATTTCAAAATCAGAAAGGGATTGCTTTATGCAGTTCCTTTTTAATTTAACAGAAGTAAAGCCATAGAGTTTCTAAATTGTGAATCATTCAAAACTAGTTGGGATGGGATTATTCTAGCTTTAGAATCCTTCAAAAATTTAGATTTAAAGCAATCAATGGCTTAGAATAGTACGAAAATATTTAGTTTATAGGAATTCTAAGTCTAGAATTACAGGGATATTTATGAAGTTGGGGGTGTTCGATAGTTAGGATTGTTCTATTCTGAAAGATTTGAGCTGTCAATTGTATAGGAAAGTGTTCGAATTTTTTTAAGTCATTAAATTAGTTCAGATAATGTTAATTGTGTGAGGTGCTTTATGTTATAATATTCTTAATGAATTTTTAGAAAGGACAACACTCAAATTGTCCTACAAATTTCTACTCTTCGAAATTTGTAGCAATTAAATGATACAAATAAACGATTAAAAACCCTTGAAATAGCTTGGTTTCAAGGGTTTTTCTATTATGTGACTATTAGTCCGTCTCTCTCCGTTAGGTGCGAGACAAATAAACCACCCGCTATGCGGGTGCGCGTCGAAGGTTATACCAAAAAACTCCAAACACGATACAATAAAGGTGTTCAAGCTAATTGTAAAGCGAAAGGAGAAAAATATGGCACAAAAGGCACATAGTTTATCACACACAAAGTGGATGTGTAAATATCACATTGTGTTCACCCCTAAGTATAGACGAAAAGTTATTTATAATCAATATCGAAGTAGTTTAGGCGAAATATTTCATCGCTTATGTAGTTATAAAGGTGTTGAAATTATCGAGGGTCACTTAGTGCCTGATCAGGTACATATTAGGGATAGTGGTAAGTAATACTAAAGCCTCTTTAAGAGGCAAGTGACGAGTCAAGAGCAATGAGGTTTGAACAATGTGAAAGCCAGCGTCTTTAGGCGCTGGCTGGTAATTTGGGCTTATAGCCCTGGTTCAAACCACCCGTTAGACGGTGGTCATGATTGTTAACAACAAAAATATGAGTCCAATTTTTAATATCCTATTTATTTAAAACATAGAAAAATGACAACACTTAAAAAGAACGAATAAGAATTTTAAAATAACTATTTGAGTATTTTTCGTTTCTTACTTTTTCTAAGTGTAAATGATATAATATACCTATGGCTATTAAAAATTATTTTGCAAATTCAATTGAATCGTATATTCAAACTATTAGAAAGATTAATTCAGATAATCCATCCCATAGACTATGGTATAGAGGGCAAAAGAATTCCGAATATGGGTTAATACCTGGAATTTGGCGTGAGGCTTATTCTGTTTTTAATTCGAGGAGAGAGAAAACCCCAATTCATCGAACAAATTTTTACAATCCTAAAGGAGAGGTAGTTGTTATGCCATCTCAAAATGTTCTTCTTGAAAAATTTAAGAGTAAGGCAAAGACAGAAGATATTATAGGGCCGCAAAACGAAGTACAGTGGTTAGAACTAGCTCAACATTATGGCTTACCAACAAATTTATTAGATTGGTCTACAGACCCATTGGTTGCATTGTTTTTTGCTGTCTCTACAGTTGATTGTAAAAATAATAATCACACTTACTTAACTAAAAATCAAGTTATTTGTCGACAACATGATGAAGATGAGGATGAGATAATTAATGATCATGCTTCTGTATGGGTAATAAATCCGTTGGAAATAAACCGAATATTACTAAATGAACCTGGTTTAGAAGGAGTTTTTCAGAGTTTCAATCATAATGATATCGAGAGAATTAAGCAAGAAATTTCTTTAAATTGTGGCACATTTTGTTTTGAGGGGTCTAAAATTAATCCTCGTATCACCAGACAATCAGGAAACTTCACACACTCAGGAACAAAACTCACACATCCTCTAGATTTTTTGTCAGCTACTCAATCAGAAATTATAAAAATTAATATACCTTATAATTGTATTTTCCAAATTATGAAAGACTTAAGTGCATTAGATATTACAAATCAATCTATATATTTTGGAAGTAATGAAAGAGATTTGACTGCAGGTGAAATTAAAGACGAAGTATATTCGGAGTTTATGGATTATCTGAATTCAATTATTGAGTAATTATTTTTCTTGCACCTCCTTTTGAATCTTTGCACTCCCTTAGAAAGGAAAACTCTCAAATTGTCCTACAAATTTCTACTCTTCGACCTCGACCACACTCTTCTTGATTTTGATGTTGCTGAGGATGTGGCTTTGACGCAACTTCTAAAAGAAGAAGGGGTTGCAGATATTCAGGCCTATAAAGACTATTATGTTCCTATGAACAAGGATCTCTGGAAGGACTTGGAGCAAAAGAAAATTAGTAAACAAGAGCTGGTTAACACGCGCTTTTCTCGTTTATTTGCTCACTTTGGACTGGAGAAAGATGGTAGTTTTCTAGCCCAGCGTTACCAATTTTACCTCGCCCAACAGGGGCAAACTCTTTCAGGCGCTCATGAACTTTTGGACAGTCTCATCGATCGTGATTATGACTTGTATGCTGCGACAAATGGCATTACTGCCATTCAGACAGGGCGTTTGGCTCAATCTGGTCTGGCACCTTATTTCAATCAAGTCTTTATCTCTGAGCAATTGCAAACACAAAAGCCTGATGCTCTCTTTTATGAAAAAATCGGTCAACAGATTGCAGGTTTTAGCAAAGAAGAGACGCTGATGATTGGAGATTCCCTAACCGCCGATATTCAAGGCGGCAATAATGCGGGGATTGACACTATCTGGTACAATCCTCATCACCTCGAAAATCACACACAAGCCCAGCCGACTTACGAAGTCCATTCTTATCAAGACTTGCTGGATTGCTTAGATAAACTGTAAAAAGTGGTTTAGAAAGCCACTTTTTGCTATAATAGAGGCAGTAAATACGAAGGAGTTGGCTATGGAACACTCGTCTTGGCATGATTTGATTAAGGAACAATTACCCGAAGGTTATTTCGGGAAAATCAATCAGTTTATGAATCAGGTCTATTCTCAGGGAACTGTTTATCCACCTAAGGAAAAGGTTTTTCAGGCTCTCTTGTCCACACCCCTAGAAGACGTGAAGGTGGTGATTTTAGGACAGGATCCTTATCATGGACCAGGTCAGGCGCAGGGCTTGAGTTTTTCTGTTCCTGACTCTATCCCAGCTCCGCCATCCTTGCAAAATATCTTGAAAGAATTGTTAGATGATATAGGAGTTAAGAAATCCCATGATTTGACGGCTTGGGCTGAACAAGGAGTCTTGCTTCTTAATGCTTGTTTGACTGTTCCTGCTGGTCAGGCCAACGGTCATGCTGGGCAGATATGGGAGCCATTTACAGATGCTGTGATTCAGGTGGTCAATCATCTAGATAGGCCGGTGGTCTTTATACTTTGGGGAGCCTATGCACGCAGGAAGAAGGTATTAGTTACCAATCCTCAGCACTTGATTATCGAATCAGCTCATCCCAGTCCTTTATCGGTTTACAGAGGATTTTGGGGTTCCAAGCCTTTTTCAAAGGCCAATGCTTTTTTAGAAGATACAGGACAAGAGCCAATCGATTGGCTTAGATAAGGAGAAAATATGCCTCAGTTAGCGACGATTTGCTACATTGATAACGGGAAAGAACTGCTCATGCTCCATCGTAATAAGAAGCCTAATGATGTCCACGAAGGCAAATGGATTGGTGTGGGTGGGAAGCTAGAGCGAGGAGAGACGCCTCAGGAATGCGCGGCGCGTGAAATCTTCGAAGAGACAGGGCTCAAAGCCAAGCCAGTTCTAAAAGGTGTCATCACTTTTCCTGAATTCACGCCAGATTTAGACTGGTACACCTATGTTTTTAAGGTGACAGAGTTTGAAGGGGACTTGATTGATTGCAACGAGGGAACGCTAGAATGGGTTCCTTATGACGAGGTTTTGAGAAAGCCGACTTGGGAAGGTGACCATACCTTTGTTGAGTGGCTTTTAGAAGATAAACCCTTCTTTTCAGCCAAGTTTGTTTATGATGGGGATAAATTGTTGGATACCCAAGTTGATTTCTATGAATAAAGGAGAAAGCAGATGCTACTAATCAAAAACGGTCGTGTAATGGATCCCAAGTCTGGTTTGGATCAAGTGTGTGATGTCTTAGTTCAAGATGGGAAAATTGTCAAAATTGCGCCTGAGGTCAAGGAAGAAGGAGCAGAGATAATTGATGCTACTGGTCTTGTAGTTGCTCCTGGCTTGGTCGATATTCATGTTCATTTCCGTGAACCTGGTCAAACCCACAAGGAGGATATCCATACTGGTGCCCTAGCCGCCGCTGCAGGTGGTTTTACAACTGTCGTCATGATGGCTAACACTAGTCCAACCATCTCGGATGTAGAGACTTTGCAAGAAGTTCTCCAGTCAGCTGCCAAAGAGAAGATTAATGTTAAGACGGTTGCGACCATAACTAAAAGTTTTAATGGCCAAGATTTGACTGACTTTAAGGCACTCTTAGAAGCTGGAGCGGTTGGTTTTTCAGATGACGGTATTCCGCTTGAAAGCAGTAAAGTTGTCAAGGAAGCTATGGAGGAAGCCAAAAAACTCAACACCTTTATTAGTCTTCATGAGGAAGATCCAGGATTGAACGGGATTCTTGGATTTAATGAAAACATTGCTAAAGAACATTTCCATATTTGCGGTGCGACTGGGGTGGCTGAGTACGCTATGATGGCGCGTGATGTCATGATTGCCTATGCAACCAAGGCCCATGTTCATATCCAGCATTTGTCTAAGGAAGAAAGTGTCAAGGTAGTGGAGTTCGCTCAGGGGCTGGGTGCACAAGTCACAGCAGAAGTAGCGCCACAGCATTTTTCTAAGACTGAAGCCCTTCTTTTGACACAAGGAAGCAATGCTAAGATGAATCCGCCACTTCGTTTGGAATCAGACCGTCGTGCCGTGATTGAAGGTCTCAAGTCAGGTGTCATCACAGTTATCGCGACTGACCACGCGCCTCACCATGCAGATGAGAAAAATGTCGAAGATATTACCAAAGCGCCATCTGGTATGACTGGTTTGGAAACATCTCTTTCTCTCGGTTTAACTTATTTGGTGGAAGCTGGGGAGTTGAGCTTGATGGAATTACTCGAAAAAATGACTTATAACCCAGCCAAGCTTTATAACTTTGAAGCAGGTTACTTGGCTGAGAATGGTCCAGCGGACATCACTATTTTTGATGCTAAGGCTGACCGCCTTGTGGACTCCCATTTTGCTTCCAAAGCAGCTAATTCACCATTCATCGGTGAAACCTTAAAAGGGCAGGTTAAATATACCATCTGTAAGGGACAAATTGTCTATCAAAACTAGGTGGGAGTCTGCTCTGTAAACAAAAAGAATAGAGAGCCTATATGTACCAAACCCATCATTTTAAAGACAAGTTTATCTTATTTTTAAAGATATTTTTCCCTATCCTGATTTATCAATTTGCCAATTATTCTGCATCCTTTGTTGATACGACTATGACTGGCAAATACAATACCATGGATTTGGCTGGAGTATCAATGGCAACCAGTATCTGGAATCCTTTCTTTACATTCCTAACAGGAATTGTGTCAGCCTTGGTACCTATCATTGGTCACCATCTTGGTCGAGGCAAAAAGGAAGAAGTTGCATCTGATTTTTACCAGTTCATCTATTTGGCTCTGGGTCTATCTGTGGTCTTGCTGGGGATGGTACTTTTCTTGGCACCACCAATCTTGAATCATATTGGGTTAGAAGCTCCAGTGGCGGCAGTAGCTGTTCGTTACCTCTGGTTTTTATCTATCGGGATTATCCCCTTGTTGCTCTTTAGTGTCATTCGTTCCTTGCTGGATTCGCTGGGGTTGACCAAACTTTCCATGTATCTCATGCTTTTGTTACTTCCTCTCAATAGTGGATTTAACTATCTCTTGATTTACGGTGCCTTTGGTGTTCCAGAACTGGGAGGTGCTGGTGCTGGTTTAGGTACTTCCTTGGCTTATTGGGTTTTGCTTGGAATTTCTGTTCTGGTTTTATTTAAACAGAAGAAGCTCAAAGCCCTACATCTTGAGAAACGCATTCCTCTTAATATGGATAAAATCAAGGAAGGAATTCGATTGGGTCTGCCTATTGGGGGAACTGTCTTCGCGGAAGTGGCTATCTTTTCCGTGGTTGGTTTGATTATGGCTAAGTTCTCATCCTTGATTATCGCTAGTCACCAGTCAGCTATGAACTTTTCAAGTCTTATGTACGCCTTTCCTATGAGTATCTCATCGGCTATGGCTATTGTTGTTTCCTATGAAGTGGGAGCCAAGCGATTTGATGATGCGAAAACCTATATTGGTTTAGGAAGATGGACAGCCCTTATTTTTGCAGGCTTCACCTTATCTTTCCTTTACATTTTTAGGGGAAATGTTGCTAGTCTTTATGGGAACGACCCAGAATTTATCGACTTGACAGCGCGCTTTTTGACTTACAGCCTTTTCTTCCAGTTAGCAGATACCTTTGCGGCACCGCTTCAGGGAATTCTACGAGGTTATAAGGATACAGTTATTCCTTTTTACCTTGGTTTGATTGGTTATTGGGGCGTAGCAATTCCAGTGGCTATGGTATTTGATTCTCTAACAGATTTTGGCGCTTATTCATACTGGATTGGTTTGATTATTAGCCTGATTGTGAGTGGGGCGCTCTACCGTTGGCGTTTAACTGTGATTATGAAGAGATTTGAATCTTTAGCAAAATTTAAATGACATAGTCAATTAGTTTTAAAAAAGCGCTCTAAACATTCAAAAATATTTGGGACTTCCCTTAATAAATCAGTCACTTTCTTTTTCAATATAGCCCAAGCTTGCTCAATAGGATTCAAATCTGGTGAATAAGGTGGTAGGGGTAAGAAAAAGTGTTTATCTTGGATGCAGAGTTCATCCAAGATGTTCTTGGGATGAAAACTAGCATTGTCCATGACAATGACATGAGGTGTCTTTAAAGCAAGCAGGAGTTTCATTTTGAACCACTCCATCAGATACTTTACCTCTTATTAACTGACCTTTTAAAGAGCGACCATATTCTCGATAAAAATAAGTATCGAATCCTGTTTCATCAATATAAACAGGTGCTAGATGCTTTAAACTATTAAAACTTTTAAGAAATAAAGCTACTTTTTCTGGGTCTTGTTCATAGTAGGTGTGGTTCTTTTTTTTCGAGTGTAGCCCATAGCTTTAAGAGCATAGTGGATAGTAGTTGGATGACAGTCAAATTCAGAAGCTATTTCAGTCAAATAAGCGTCTGGATTGTCAGTAAGATAGTTTTTAAGTCTATCTCTATCAACCTTTCTTGGTTTTGTTCCTTTTACTTGATGGATTAGCTCTCCTGTTTTCTCTTCTAGCTTTAATTAGCCATAAATGGTATTACGTGAAATTTGGAAAATGTGTGATGTTTCTGTGATACTATATGTACTATTTTTGGGTTCATTTTACTATAAAATTCTAGTTCACGGTTAATAATACCAGCAATCACATTCATTCGTAAACCAAACCGTTTGCGTCGATTTCGATAGGTTGTTGAAAATATTTTAAACGTTTTACTTTTATTTCTGCGACACTTTTTGAAGACCTTCATATCGTGGCAATAGTTCAGCGCAATATCAAAAGAAACAATTCTCCCGTGGCTTGTGACAATCGCCTGAGCTTTGATTTTCTCGCGCTTTTTATGCGAGGAGCTTTTCTGTTTAAGCTTTATCAATAAAACATGCTATAATAGTTGCAGAAAGGTTGGTATTTATGGCTAGGATATTGGTTATTGAAGACAATAGTGACATTCAAGAGATTTTGCGAACACTTCTTACTGAGGAGCATGAGGTGATTCAAGCCTTTTCTGGTACAGAAGGAATCATGCGTTTTGACCAAGGTGGGATTGACCTCGTTTTGCTAGATATCATGCTTCCTGGGAAAAATGGGGATCAGGTTTTAAAAGCTATCAGGGAACAAAGTCAAATTCCAGTCATTATGCTAACGGCTTTGAGCGATAAGAAGTTAATCAGTCAATACCTTTTAGACGGTGCCAATGATTACATAGTCAAGCCTTTTGATTTGGACGAAGTCTTTGCTAGGGTTACTGTTCAGTTACGCCAAAGTGCAGAAAAACAGCCTGTGGAAATAGTAAAAACTGAAAATCTGCCACAAAACTTGAAAAATATCCAGTTTGATGCAGAAAGTTTTGAAATCAAAAATAGTCAGGAAACGATTCGCCTTGCTAAGAAAGAATGCTTGATTCTCCAAACTCTCCTTAAACATCCTAAGAAAATTTTCACCAAGGAAGAACTTTATGAATTGGTCTGGGAGGATAGCTACCTACCTGGAGATAATACTCTCAATACGCATTTGAGTAATCTTCGTAAAAAATTAAACCAGCTTGACCCAAATCAAGAATATATTGAAACCATTTGGGGAGTTGGGGTAAGATTAAAAGGAGACAAGCAATGACCTACATGATAATTTTTGTTCTACTGGTACTCCTAATTATTTTATCGATTGCATTGATTCGCTACCATCTAGCACTTAAAAACTTGAGTCAACAGATTGAAGACAAGATTCTCACGGGTAGTATGAAAAGAGTCGGAGTCAGCATTTTTTCCAAACATTTTTTACATCTCTACCAGCAGATTGAGAATCTATTTCAGGAAGTGGAACAATCTCGGTTGGTGATGAAAAGGGAAAAGCAGACTCTGGATATGGCCATCAGCAATATCGCCCATGATATTCGGACGCCTTTGACTATCGCTTCAGGCTACACCCAACAATTGATAAAATCTCCTGAAGATAAAGCAGAAACCTTACAAAAAATAGCCCAGCATCTTGATTTAGTTTCCAAACGTTTGGAGGCACTCCTAGAATATCGTCGTTTGATGGAAGGAGCTGTCAAACCGAAACTGGAAGAAGTGGATTTTTCAGCTTTTATCACCAAAAAGACTTTGGCTTATTATGATGTTTTTCAGGCGGCAAATATCACGCTTGATTTTAAGGTTGAAGCTGGTCTGAAAATTAGGACTGATGAAGACTTACTGGATCGAATTTTACAAAATCTGCTTGGAAATGTCCTCAAACATGGCAAGGAAGAAGCACGTCTATCTTTGAGAAAGGAAAAGGAACAGCTTGTCTTAGAGATTGCAAACCTTGTTAAACAGCCCATCAAAAAAATAGAAAATCTCAGCAACCGTTTTTATTCTGAAAATCTATCAGACACGGAAGAATCCTCTGGTTTAGGACTTTATATCACTGAGGAATTATGCCATCTTCTCGGTGCAGAGATGAAACTAAGCACAGATGGGCAGTGGTTGTCGGTTTTCATTTACTTTTAACGAAAGAAACCTCCTCTGTAGGCTAGAGGAGGTCATTTTTTATAGACTTTTCTTTTTGAAAACTGCCAGTCCACTTAGATTAAAGATTACAATAACAGCTAAGGTAACTATAAGTGTATAGAAAATGGATTCACTATTAGCAGTCATAGCATAGAAAAACTGCAATGATAAATATGGCAAAATTTTGATACTTGGAAAAATGAGCATTGGCATAGAAAGTAAGATAGAGCTGACCAAATAACCAATAAATACTGCAAGATAAGAGTGACTAACATAGAGAATAAAGGAAACAATGGAAAGCCAAGCAAGGAGGCAAAGGAATTGAAGGGAAATGGTTGTCAGTAGATTGCCAATAAAGCCATCAGGCATAGTTCCAAATCCATTTAAGATAGTTGCTGGAATAAAGGCAATCACAAGACTGATGACAACTTGCAAAAGTGCAATACAAGCCAGTACAAAGGCTTTGGCAAGGAAAAACTCGGTACGAGAAACACCCACTGTTAAATTATTTTTATAGAGTTTGCCGATTAAATCAACTCCAAGAACGAGGCAGGCTAGGACGAT